>CAWUNB010000272.1:0-3062 GCA_963923745.1 uncultured Thiotrichales bacterium | reverse complement strand
CCATATGAGGCTATTCCCTGCGCATGAATAAGATTATCGGTTAATGAAACAACGTACCGCTCCCATTCTGCTATGCTAGCGTCTTTAAAATGAAGTGCCGCATCAAATAACACTCCTTTGCTGCCATTCTGACGGGTATAATGTCCAGTACCAAAGATAGTCACATCATCTACCGTTTTGGTTATGTAGTCACTGAACAACGAAATGGACTGAATTTGCCATTCTTCTAAAGAACGGAACTCTCCCTTTTCACAATGTCCATTAGCATTTTTATCATACCATACTCCCAATTGGGGCCACGCCGTATCTTTATTATCTAATTGACCATCTCCATTACTATCAAATGCTCTTAGGCCTTCTAGATCCGTTCTGGCACCTGGTAAATACTCGACGAAGGCCATTTCATTCAGATCAGTAATAGCACCATCTTGGTTTTTATCGTAGGCTAAGAATCCTTGCCCTTTGCCAGTCCAAGCAAGGTGCTGATAAGATCCAGTCCTCTCCCAATCTCGATAGATTCTGGATTGACGAATTGTGGTAAATGTTGTTGCTTCATCGGATAATGCAAGGATAATTGGTGCAATAGAGCGGGGGGTGTCTTCCTTAAAGATGAATTGAGACATCGTAATCTGAGAAGGATCAATCGCATCAAGATAGAGTAATATGGCAGGTCCTTCTTCATTGCCCAATGAGCGGCTTAAAACCCGAGTTCCTTGGACTACAGCCACACCTCCTATCGCAGCCAACTCGGTCCGCTCTAGGATCAAATCCGCTGCAGAAGTAACCCCGATAACACTCAAATCAATCTGATCCTCTCCGGGTTTAAACCCGCGTATAGCATTTCGGTAATCCACTTGCGTTTTACGCTTCGGCGAACCTGAATCCATAGACAACATGAAATCTCTAACGTCTTTAGGGAGGTGAGCGTACCGATCATCTTCTTCACCTTTCATCGCCACCACAAATTTATTAGCTTTGCTAATGCCATGATCATAGACTTTTCCCATTAATGACCACGTTGCTCCAATCAGTCCCGCACCCCTACCACCCCCTGACAACATAACAACATCTTTACCCTCATCGGCTGCTTTATTTTGAGCATGGTTTTCAAAATAAGCTTTATCAATCACCAGGTAATCTTGAATAACAAAAGCCTGTTTAAGATCAGTCAATTTAGCCGCCTGATTCTGAAAAATAACTTTCTGCCCGTGTGGTAAAGGCACATGCACATCCAATCCTTGGATGACCAGATCCAAAGATTCCAGCTGTAAATTCGAGAAACCCACTAAATGAATTGTGTCTTTATTGGGCACCTCAAAGTCAATTAAGATATCCCGCCCATTTACACGGCGATGGATAACAAAAATATCTTTACCATGCCCCCCGGTTAGTTGATTATGGCCACGTCCTCCATCGAGAACACTACCCGAATGGTTAGCAACCAATACATCATGACCATCACCGCTAAATACATTATGTATCTCGTGTGGGCGATAAATTGTTAAGCGTTCGCCACTGATATTTGCTTCACCTGTCAATAAATTGACAGTAATGTCATGACTTACTGCTGCCGCATGGATGGTATTTCTACCTCCTGTGGATCCATGAATGGAATCATCCAGCATTGCCCGCTTGGCATTTATTTTCACCAGATTCGGATACTCATCTGTATAAAAATACGTATCATCGATTATCTCTTTGGAGCCATAAAGATGTAATGCCCAGTTTTTCAACGTCGTGGGCGCCCCGTCTTTTAAATCGGTTATCTCTAAAAGCCAATTACCTTGTGACGTTTCTCCCCAATCGTGGGTCGTCATAAATCGGTATTGTAAGGAATCCGGGGAAACATTTGAGAAATGAGTCTTTTCCTTTTTAGACATATCATCAGAGCTTATTCCATGACGGTTCAGTAAAATACTTTCTGTTCCCGTTGGAGAAATAAGCTTCACGACAAGATCACTTAAATTACTGAAGGTTAGATCAAGATCAATATCAACATGTTCAATTTGTAAACCAGCTGGCATGATAATAGCAGAGGATATTTTACCACCCTGCAAAATAGCAGGGGCGCTCACCTTTCCGGATAAAACTATCTCATTAGCTGCTGTATTTTTGGTTAGCCAGGTTTCTGCTAATCGTACCGCCGCCCGTGCATCTACAGTGCCAAATCCATAATCATGGCTCGTGTGCAATGCGCCCCCATTCCAATAACGTGCATGATTATCATTCCATACCGTTCCTTTTCCGTTTATTTGTTGAGCACTTAGCGTTAAAATATGCTGAACATCGCGATAACCAAGATATGGGTTTGCTTCAAGCATTAATGCTACCACCCCGGAAATAATCGGTGTAGCAAAGCTGGTGCCTTCTGCTTCGCTGATTGTTTGGCCAAATACCGAACCATGATCTGTCATGATCATTTGGCTCGTACTCACTACATTACTGCCAGGCGCAGAAACTAAAATACTCGCGCCTGGATTAGAAAATGCCGCTTGTGCTATTTGTAAGGTCGACAAATCACCGGCGGCATTAATCGCACCGACTTGAATACTAAAGCGACTATTATTAATGGGTGAGCCCTGGGAACTTCCTCCCTGCGCACGTTGATTGCCACCAGCAGAAATAATTACTGAACCAAGCCCACCACGACCATTACTCGCGGCATATTGTACTGTTGATAGGATGGCATCGATAGACAATCCAGCTGTAAATATCCCCCGCATTCTATTATCCCACCGGAAGGCGGGACCCATTTCCCAACTATGGTTGACGATATCGGTACTGGACATTTTTCCTAGCGCTGTCACATCAAGCCCACGATTATCTAACGCATAACCGATAATCTTTGCTCCTGGGGCAACTCCAACAATACCCATCCCATTCTTTGCTGCGACCATAATACCGGCCACCATCGTTGCATGGTTAGAGAAGGCTGAGGGAAGTGTACCCTCGGTTTTTTGTGCTGTGAGCCACACAGGATCGACATTTTGTGCTAAATCTGGATGTTGATAATTAAAAATTTCAGGGCCCACTGCAAACTCGCCGGGTGGCTCAAACTGCCC
>CAWUNB010000271.1:0-3062 GCA_963923745.1 uncultured Thiotrichales bacterium | reverse complement strand
GCTGTGGGTTGGTTTGCTGCATTGCTCCGCCATGTTCAATCTGGATTTTTGTATCATTATGCTTTTGCCATGGTTATCGGCTTGCTTGCTCTACTAGGTTGGTTCCTGGTTATCTAAACGGACTGAGGATTCCGCACCCATGACATCCCTGCCTTTGCTCAGTCTGGTAATCTGGTTGCCTATTTTAGGGGGCATCGGGGTTTTATTTTTACGGGATTGCAGGCGAGATTGGGTTCTGCAATTTTCCCTTGCAGTGGCGTTGCTAACTTTCCTCGTAAGCTTGCCTTTGTACTTCTCTTTTGACGCGACGACGGCGTCAATGCAGTTTGTAGAAAAGACACCCTGGATACCAAGTTTTGCTATCCATTATCACCTTGGTGTCGATGGTATTGCTATGCCTCTTATTCTTCTCACCACGCTATCCACAGTGTTGGTGATTTTGGCTGGCTGGGAAGTCATTAGTTATCGTTTATCTCATTACATGGCGGCTTTCTTAGTCATGGAAGGCATGATGAATGGTGTGTTTGCTGCCTTAGATGCCATGCTGTTCTACGTGTTTTGGGAGGGCATGCTCATTCCGATGTTCTTGATTATCGGTATCTGGGGTGGGCCACGGCGCATTTACGCCACCATTAAGTTTTTCCTATATACCTTTTTGGGTTCGGTGTTCATGTTAATCGCCTTACTGTATTTAGGTTTCAAGGCGGGTAGTTTTGATATTCTGACTCTTTATCATTTGAAACTAGGCATGACCCCGCAGCAGCTTATTTTCGTTGCGTTCTTGTTGGCTTTCGCAGTAAAGGTACCGATGTGGCCCGTCCATACCTGGTTACCCGATGCCCACGTGGAAGCACCTACCGGTGGGTCAGTCATCCTGGCCGCTATTATGCTAAAAGTAGGTGGCTATGGCTTTTTGCGTCTGTCTCTACCCATCGTCCCTGATGCCAGTCAGGCCTTGGGAGGGATGATGGTTGGTTTGTCTCTGATCGCAGTGGTCTACATTGGTTTTGTTGCCCTGGTCCAGCAGGACATGAAGAAACTGATCGCCTATTCCTCTATTTCTCACATGGGCTTCGTTACCCTGGGCATTTTTGCCGTTTTCACTGCATTGGCTGCTGGTCAACCTCAGGGTGCATTACTGGGAGTTCAAGGAGCTATCGTACAGATGGTATCCCATGGCTTTATCTCAGCAGCCATGTTCTTGTGCGTAGGTGTTCTCTACGACCGCCTTCACTCTCGTCTTATCAGTGATTACGGTGGGGTTGCTAACACCATGCCGGTATTTGCCGTTTTTATGGTGTTGTTCTCCATGGCTAATTCCGGTTTACCGGGGACATCGGGATTTGTTGGGGAGTTCATGGTGGTTCTTGGTGTGTATCAGGCTAATTTTTGGTATGCCTTTGCAGCAGCCTCTACTTTGATTCTAGGGGCAGCCTATACCTTGTGGATGGTCAAGCGAGTAGTGTTCGGTGTCGTTGCTAATGATCATGTTGCTGCCTTACAAGATGTTAATTATCGGGAATTGGCTATCCTAAGCGTGTTGGCATTTTTGGTTTTGCTCTTCGGTTTATGGCCAGCTCCTTTAGTGGATGTTATGCAGGCTTCCGTTAATGGCTTAGTGGACCATATTGGTCATAGTAAACTTCCCTAAAAATGGTTTAGCCGAAATGACTGTGACCCTCGCGACTCTGAATCTTTCTGCCGCTGCTCCAGAGATATTGGTGTTGGCTGCGGCGTGTGGTGTCTTATTGGTAGATGCTTATTGGAGTCGGCCTGATAGAGCCATTGTCTATTGGCTTACTCAAGGGACTTTGTTGATAGCGGGGCTATTAACGCTACAGCATTTTACCGAGTCGAAAGAGCTTGCGCTGGGCGGGCATTTTGTTAAGGATGGGTTTGGGGACTTATTGAAGATATTTCTTTATCTGATTCTTGTGGGAGTTTTTAGTTACGCCCGGCCCTATTTGAAAGAGCGTGGTTTACTGAAAGGGGAGTTTTTTGTTTTAGGGTTGTTTGCGGTAGTTGGTATGTTGGTGATGATATCCGCCGCTACTTTGCTTACCGTTTATTTGGGGTTGGAATTGCTCTCCCTCTCTTTATATGCCATGGTCGCTTTGGATCGGAATTCTGCTACTTCTTCCGAAGCCGCTATGAAGTATTTCGTTCTGGGTTCCATTGCATCGGGAATGTTGCTGTATGGCATGTCCATGGTTTATGGCATGACGGGCACTTTAGATTTGGCCCAAGTGGCGAAAGTGTTGATGGCTAGAGGGGGAGAGGGGAGCGAAGCACTGATTTTAGTGTTTGCTACCGTGTTTGTGGTGGTAGGAGTTGCCTTCAAATTGGGAGCAGTGCCTTTCCACATGTGGATTCCTGATGTTTATCACGGATCTCCTACGGCCATGACCCTCTTTATTGGCGCTGCTCCCAAATTAGCGGCCTTTGCCATGTTAATACGTTTGTTGGTGGAAGGATTAGGGCCGTTAGTGGGTCAGTGGCAGGGGATGATTGCTATTCTGGCCACTTTATCCATTGCTCTAGGTAACGTTGTCGCGGTTGCTCAACTCAACATCAAGCGCATGTTGGCCTACTCCACGATTTCTCACATGGGTTTCATGCTCTTGGGAGTTACAGCGGGCAATCCCGCTGGTTATGGAGCAGCTTTGTTCTACGTTATCACCTATACCCTAATGGCGGCTGGTGGTTTCGGTATGGTGTTATTGCTATCTCGGGCTGGTTTTGAAGCGGATCGTTTAGAGGACTTTAAGGGACTTAACGAGCGGAGCCCGTGGTTTGCTGCCATGATGGCTATTTTGATGTTTTCCATGGCAGGGGTGCCTCCTATGGTTGGGTTTTGGGCTAAATGGGAAGTGCTACAAGCGGTGGTGAGGGCAGATCAGCTGTGGATTGCCTTAGTTGCAGTATTTTTCTCAGTGATAGGGGCTTGGTACTATTTGCGAGTTGTCTGGTTCATGTATTTTGAAAAACCACAAGAATCTATTCTATTGAGCCCAGCTATTGATAATAAGTTGATTATGAGCCTCAACGGTTTGGTGGTGTTG
>CAWUNB010000270.1:0-3072 GCA_963923745.1 uncultured Thiotrichales bacterium | reverse complement strand
CCGGTAAGTTGGCCTTTGTATCTCAGTCTGGGGCACTGTGCACTTCGGTATTGGACTGGGCTCGTACCCGAGGTATTGGTTTTTCCCACTTTGTATCTATGGGGGATGTGGGGGATGTGGATTTTGGGGACATGCTGGATTATCTCGCCACTGAACCCACTACGTCAGCCATCTTGCTTTACATCGAGTCGATTACCAACGCTCGCCGCTTCATGTCTGCTGCTCGCACCGCCTCCCGCAATAAACCCGTATTAGCCATCAAAGCCGGGCGAATGGCGGAGGGTGCCAAGGCTGCTACCTCCCACACTGGGGCGTTAGCCGGTGCTGATAATGTGTATGACACGGCGTTGGCCCGAGCGGGTATTCTCCGGGTTTACGAGATCGATGAATTATTCGATGCCGTGGAAACATTGGCCCGTTCCCGCCCCATTAAGGGCGATCGCTTAGCTATTCTCACCAATGGTGGTGGGCCAGGAGTAATGGCCACCGATTTCTTGGTAGCCAATGGGGGTAAGTTGGCGGATATCGCTCCCCAGACGGTGGCGGAATTAGATGCAGTTTTGCCCCACAATTGGTCCCGTAGTAACCCGGTGGATATCATCGGCGATGCCCCAGACACCCGTTATGCTGCTGCCGTCAAAACTATGCTGGCAGCTCCCAACGTGGATGCCCTGCTGGTGATGCACTCCCCCACAGCTATTGCTCCCTCTGAACAATCCGCCAAGGCGGTGGCTGAATTAGCCCACAAAGCTTCCCGTAATGTGCTTACCTGCTGGTTAGGGGGAGGTGGTGTAGAACAAGGCCGGAGTTATTTCCGAGAAGCTGGTATTCCCACCTACAGCACCCCAGAAAAGGCAGTGCGAGCCTTCATGCATCTAGTGCGTTACCGGCGCAATCAGGAGCTGTTAACGGAAACACCCCCTTCAGTGGCGGCAGAGTTTACCCCAGCAACTCCTACAGCTCGGATGGTCATTGAGACGGCCTTAGCAGAAGGACGGGAGCAACTGTCGGAACCGGAGGCAAAGGCGGTACTGGCAGCCTACGGTGTTCCGGTGGTGGAAACTCAAATGGCTCCCACCCCCGAAACTGCCGCTGCCACTGCAGTCGCCCTAGGTTTCCCCGTGGCCATCAAGATTCTCTCCCCAGATATCATTCATAAATCCGACATGGGAGGCGTCGTACTGGACTTAGAAACTCCGGAGCAGGTACAAACCAGCGCCCAGGGAATGCTCAATCGGTTGCAGCGGCTTTATCCCCAAGCCCGTCTCAAGGGCTTCTCTGTGCAGAAAATGGCCCGCCGCCCCGGTGCTCACGAGCTAATTCTGGGAGCTACCAGCGATGATATTTTTGGTCCGGTGATTTTATTTGGTCAGGGCGGCACCGCTGTGGAAGTTATTGCCGACCGAGCAGTGGCTTTACCTCCCCTCAATATGAATCTAGCTGGTGAGCTTATGTCCCGCACTCGGGTAGCCAAACTATTGGCAGGCTACCGAGGACGACCAGCAGCTGATTTAGATGCCGTCAAATTAGCCCTGATCCAGGTATCCCAGATCATGGTGGATTTGCCGGAAGTGATGGAGCTAGACATCAATCCGTTGTTTGCTGATCAGGACGGGGTATTGGCTTTGGATGCACGGATGCGGGTACGGCGGGCCACCGTCAGCGGTGCTGAGCGCTTAGCTATTCGCCCCTATCCCAAGCAATTGGAAGAACGTTTAACTCTACCTAATCAACAGCGGGGGGTAGTACGCCCAATTCGTCCTGAAGACGAACCCGCCCATCACACCTTTATGTCTCGGCTGGCCCCAGAGGACATGCGATTCCGTTTCTTTGGCCTATTCCGGGAAATGTCCCACGCCCGCATGGCTCGCTATACCCAAATTGACTACGATAGGGAAATGGCATTCGTAATTTCTGCGCGGGACAATAACGGTAAGGGGGAAACTTTAGGAGAAGTACGTACTGTTACCGATCCCGATAACCAAAAAGCAGAATTTGCTATTGTGGTTCGTTCCGATCTGAAACAAAAAGGTCTAGGAACAGCCCTCATGGAAAAAATGTTACGCTATTGCCGCTCTCGAGGAACCAAACAAGTCTATATGATTACTTTGTTAGAAAACCGAGGCATGTTGGCTCTGGCAAAGAAATTTAAATTTAATAGCCAGCTCAGCGAAGATGGTGATACCTATAAGCTCTGGTTGGATTTATAACATGCCATCGTCTAGCGCCCCACTGCTCCAGTGGGGGGAGATTGAGTTGAGATGATTTTGGAGAATTACTTCCCAAGCTCACCAAGGATGGTGAGCGAGCCACGATGGCGAGCGACTAATCATTAGGGGCGGACATCCAAATAGCATGTCATATTTCGATAAATATTCTCCCGAACCTGATAGGGATAATCACCAGCAGACACAATCCCTTATTTCGAAAATAGGAATTGCTGGTGGGCTAATAGGACTAATTGGCATCTTTTGGGGTATCTATGGCAGTATTTTCCACGATAGCCCCCAAACACCAATAGCTTTGGATAAAATACGGGCTACGTTGGAAAAACAAATAAAAATTTCTGCAGAAGCTCTAAAGACAGCAGAAGATAGACTGTCTGATTATCGTGCTACCCATCCCACGCTAGTAGTTGCTCCCGATAATCACTATAAATTAGAAGAAAAGCGGATAATAACTGAACAGCTTAGACAATTAACCAGCAAACGAAGTGAAGTTGCGGATTATTTCACCCCTCAGCACCCTGCTGTCCATGCGCTGGATGACAAAATAGCTATTTTACAACAAAAAGAAATTATGATAATACCTTCCCCTGAGAAGGAAACAAGCATTGCTCACCAAGAAGAACACCTCTCTCAAGAATTAGCGGTACAGCGAGAAATTTACGTCAATCGATTAGCCCGTCTACAGGATTTAGCAATAGTTGAGGTCGCTATTCAAGATAAACCACTTAATCAAGGACCATCTTGGGTAAAGAAGTGGTTGGATCGGTTTGCTAGTAATCCTTAATTTTAGTTTTAGAGATTTTTTCCTATGACTATTTCCTCTAGAAGTAATTTTCCCCGTCTT
>CAWUNB010000269.1:0-3082 GCA_963923745.1 uncultured Thiotrichales bacterium | reverse complement strand
AGTATCGTCGGCAGCGTCAGATGTGTATAAGAGACAGGAAGGAAATTGTCTGGACCTCCGGGGCTACCGAGTCCGACAACCTGGCGATTAAGGGCGTCGCTCACTTCTACCAAAAGAAGGGGCGGCATATTGTTACCTGCCGTACCGAACACAAAGCAGTATTGGATACTTGCCGTCATTTGGAAGCCAATGGCTTTGAAGTCACTTACCTGGATCCGGAAACTACTGGTCTCATCGATCTGGACAAATTACAGGCAGCACTGCGCCCTGATACGGTGTTGGTGTCCATCATGCACGTCAACAATGAAATTGGCGTCATTCAGGACATTGCTGCCATTGGCGAAATTACCCGGCGGCGGGGCATTTTATTCCACGTCGATGCTGCCCAAAGCACCGGCAAAGTGGCCATTGATTTGAGTCGCTTGCCGGTAGACCTGATGTCTTTTTCTGCTCATAAAACTTATGGACCAAAGGGTATTGGCGCGTTGTACGTTCGGCGTAAGCCCCGAGTTCGAGTGGAGGCCCAGATTCACGGCGGTGGTCACGAGCGGGGGATGCGTTCTGGAACTTTGGCTCCCCATCAGATCGTCGGTATGGGGGAGGCCTATCGGTTGGCAGCGGAAGAAATGGTCCAGGACAATCAGCGAATTTTGGCGTTGCGCGACCGCTTGCTGGCGAGATTAGAAGGCTTACAGGAAGTCCATCTCAATGGAGATTTAACCCAGCGAGTGCCCCATAACCTGAATTTAAGTTTTGCTTTCGTGGAGGGGGAGTCCTTGATCATGTCGTTAAAGGACTTGGCGGTGTCCTCCGGCTCGGCGTGTACCTCTGCCAGCTTGGAGCCCTCCTACGTGTTGCGAGCTCTGGGGCGGAGTGATGAATTGGCCCATAGCTCTCTGCGTTTTTCCATCGGTCGTTTTACCACCGAGCAGGAAATTGATTATGCCGCTCAGCAGGTGCGCAGTGCAGTGACTAAATTGCGGGAATTATCACCTCTGTGGGAGATGTTCCAAGACGGTATTGACCTAGCAACGGTGCAATGGGCGGCCCATTAACAGGAGAAGTGTCATGGCATACAGCGAGAAAGTTATTGATCACTACGAAAACCCCCGTAATGTGGGTTCCTTTGGTAAATCAGAGCGGGGAGTCGGTACTGGGATGGTCGGTGCCCCGGCTTGCGGTGATGTGATGAAGCTGCAAATTCGGGTCAACGATGATGGGGTTATCGAGGACGCTCGTTTCAAAACCTACGGATGCGGTTCTGCCATCGCCTCTAGTTCCTTGCTTACCGAATGGGTAAAGGGGAAAACGCTGGAAGAGGCAGGGCAGATTAAAAATACCCAAATCGCCGAAGAGTTGGCACTACCCCCGGTGAAGATTCATTGTTCAGTATTAGCGGAAGATGCCATTAAGGCGGCTATTGCCGATTACCGAGCCCACCATTCCACTGCCGACGCTTAATCGAGGAGCGACACCATGGGTATTACTTTGACTGAGGCAGCGGCAACTCGGGTAAAGACCTTCTTAACTAAGCGGGGCAAGGGGGTCGGTCTGCGCTTGGGAGTGCGGACTTCCGGTTGCTCCGGATTTAGCTACGTATTGGAATTTGTCGATCAGCCCACTGAGGGGGATCATCAATTTGAAGATCAAGGCGTTAAAGTCTTCGTCGATCCTAAGAGTTTGCTTTACCTAGAGGGGACCGAGCTGGATTATGCTCGGGAAGGATTGAGCGAGGGCTTCAAATTCCATAATCCTAACGTCAAGGACAGCTGCGGCTGCGGTGAAAGCTTTACGACCTGATGCCCTGTTGTTGTCCCCTCCGGTGGCTGATCCATGGATTCCCCCAACCACTTCACCCTGTTTGGTCTAACTCCTGGCTACACCCTAGACCAGAACCATCTGGCTAGCGTGTTCCGACGGCTGCAGCAGGCTGTTCATCCGGATCGTTATGCCAACGCATCCGATAGTGAACGACGATTAGCCTTGGAGCGAGCAGCCACTGTCAATGAGGCTTACCAGACTCTGCGAGATCCGTTGCACCGGGCTCGTTACCTGTTGTCTCTCCATGGCGTGGATAGTCAGGAACAAACCAATACCGTGATGGATCCTACGTTTCTCATGGAACAAATGGATTACCGGGAGCAATTAGCTGAAGTGCGGGAAACTCCCCAGCCCTTAGTGGCTTTGGCAACCCTCATCGCGGAATTGCGAACTCGCCAGGAGGCCCTGATTGCCCAATTAGCGGAGTGTTTTATCCAGGGAGATGGCCCCGCTTTGTCCCAAGCCGCTGAATTGGTGCGCAAATTACCCTTCTTCGCCCGCTTGCTAGAAGAGGCGGTGGACTTGGAAGATTACCTGTCCTGATCGGCCCTGACCGATTCCCTACGGACTTTATACCCATGGCCTTTCTACAGATCGCCGAGCCTGGCCAATCTGCCCAGCCCCATGAACGCCGTTTAGCCGTGGGCATTGATTTAGGCACCACCAATTCCCTGGTTGCTACCGTGCGCAGTGCTACAGCAGAGACGCTGCCGGATCACCAGGGCCATCATATCCTGCCCTCGGTGGTCCGTTATTTTTCCGACCGTCCTCCCCTCGTGGGTAGTGACGCCAAGGCCAGTGCCAGCCAAGACCCCCTTAATACCATCGCTTCAGTAAAACGCCTGATGGGACGGGGGCGATGCGACGTTAAACGCACCGGGAACCAACTGCCCTATGAGTTTGGTGGCTGTGAAGAAGGTATGGCGTTGTTGAAGACGGTAGCCGGTGACATTAGCCCGGTGGCTGTCTCTGCCGAAATCCTCAAGGTATTAAAAAATCGGGCAGAACAAACCCTGGGAGGGGAGCTAGGGGGGGCTGTGATCACCGTACCGGCCTATTTTGATGATGCCCAGCGCCAAGCTACCAAGGATGCCGCTTACCTAGCTGGCCTCAAAGTACTGCGCCTACTCAACGAACCTACCGCCGCTGCTGTGGCCTATGGCTTAGACCGGGGCTCGGAAGGCATCCACGCCGTCTACGACTTAGGGGGGGGGACCTTCGACATCTCTATTCTTCGTCTGCACCGGGGGGTGTTTGAAGT
>CAWUNB010000268.1:0-3096 GCA_963923745.1 uncultured Thiotrichales bacterium | reverse complement strand
GGTGCTGGTAATGACACCGTAGACGGTGGTGCCGGTAACGATAGTCTGTTGGGTGGTACGGGTACTGACAGTTTGGTCGGTGGTGTTGGTGACGACACCCTGATTGGTGGTGCAGGTACCGATACCCTGTCAGGTGGTGCGGGTAGTGACACCTACGTTTTCAGTGCAGCCACTGACCTGGCGAGTACAACGAGTGCTGCGGATGTCATTTCTGGTTTTTCGACGGGAGATAAGGTAGACCTTTCCGGGATCGATGCCAACAGCGCGGTTAGCGGTGACCAGAATTTTACCGGTTGGGTAACGTCCACCGCCGGTTTCAGTGCAGCCGGCGGGCAATTGTTCTTCAGTAATGGCTTCCTTTACGTCGATACGGACACGGATACGGCGGCAGAGTACGTTATCAAAGTTCAGATAACCGGTAGCATTACCGTTAACGCAGATACGGTAGTCGGGTAGTTACAGCCTCTGGAGTTTGTGGAGCCATGGCCAGGTATCTTGGCCATGGCTTTTTTGTTGCCGTAGTTTTCTATTCCCTCAATCTGACCTAATTCTGAGTTTTTCTTCGGCTTTTTCCGATTTTTTTCTACCATTGCTTTCCTAGAAACGATAGTTGGGTTGCAACCCATCTTTGGGTGTCAGCCAGGTATTTTTTGCGATCGCAGCATTCAGTTAATTCATAAAATAATGCTATTACTGAATTCAATAGCTATATGTTGCGACGCAAAAAACTATATCAATCATAAAGTTAGTATTTTTCACGATAAGGCCATACTCTATTTACTAGCCTTATTCGGTATTGCCCAGATCAATGATCCTGTCGCAGAATATGCTAATTTTCTGTACTTGCTAGGTAATTAGAATATTACCGGCTTGGGCGCAGAATCCCATTTTCCAGAGCTGACCAACAGGAGATAACCATGCCGTCCCGCAGAGACCTTGCCAATGCCATTCGCGTCCTAAGCATGGACGCCGTGCAGAAGGCCAAATCTGGCCACCCCGGCGCCCCCATGGGCATGGCCGACATTGCCGAAGTGCTGTGGAATGACTTTCTGCGCCACAACCCCAGCAACCCCGCTTGGCCCAACCGTGACCGCTTTATTCTGTCCAACGGCCACGGCTCCATGCTCATCTATTCGTTGCTGCACTTGGCCGGTTATGACCTGTCCATCGACGATCTCAAGTCATTCCGTCAGCTCCATTCCAAAACCCCTGGGCATCCGGAGTACGGTTATACCCCCGGTGTAGAGACCACCACCGGTCCTCTGGGTCAGGGCATCACCAACGCCGTTGGTATGGCCATTGCCGAAAAAGTACTGGCGGGTCAGTTCAATCGCCCTGGTCACGCCATCATTGACCACCACACCTATGTGTTCCTAGGGGATGGTTGCTTGATGGAAGGCATTTCCCACGAAGCCTGCTCTTTGGCCGGTACCTTAGGCTTAGGCAAGCTGATTGCCTTCTATGACGATAACGGCATTTCCATTGATGGTCATGTGGAAGGCTGGTTCACCGATGACACCCCCAAGCGCTTCCAAGCCTACGGCTGGCACGTCGTTCCTGGCGTTGACGGTCACGATGCCGAAGCCATTCGGCGTGCGGTACAAGAAGCCCAATCCGTCGGCAACAAGCCGTCCCTGATTTGCTGCAAGACCGTGATTGGCCAGGGTTCTCCCAACCTGTGCGGCACCCACGATTGCCACGGGGCCCCCCTAGGGGATGCCGAGATAGCCGCTACCCGGGAAAACATTAAGTGGCCCCATGCCCCCTTTGTGATTCCAGAAGAGGTTTACGCCGGATTCAGTGCCAAGGCCAAAGGGGCCGCGTGGGAAAGCGACTGGAATAGCCGTCTGGCCGCCTATCGTTCCGCTCATCCGGAATTGGCGGCGGAATTGGAGCGGCGGCTGATTACCCGTGCCTTACCCGCTGATTTTTCCAGCAAAGCCGCCGCTTATGTGGCCGCCGTGGCGGAAAAAGGCGAGACCATTGCTTCCCGCAAGGCGTCGCAAAATGCCCTCGGTGCCATGGGACCGTTATTACCAGAAATTCTCGGCGGTTCGGCGGACTTAGCCGGCTCCAACCTGACCCTGTGGAAGGGCTGCGTCGGCGTTAGCCAGGATGAATCAGCCGGTAATTACCTGTATTACGGGGTACGGGAATTCGGCATGTCGGCCATTATGAATGGCATCGCCCTCCACGGCGGTTTCGTGCCCTATGGCGCTACCTTCCTGATGTTCTCCGAATACGCCCGCAATGCCCTGCGCATGGCGGCACTGATGAAAGTACAAAGCCTCTTTGTTTATACCCATGACTCCATCGGTCTGGGCGAAGACGGCCCCACCCATCAACCCATCGAACAAATTGCTACCCTGCGCCTCATTCCCGGAATGCAGGTGTGGCGGCCATGTGATGCGGTGGAATCCGCAGTGGCGTGGAAAGAAGCGTTTGAGCATCGCACCGGTCCTAGCGTCCTGATTTTCTCGCGGCAGAATTTGCGCCATCAGCCCCGTAGCGCGGAGACATTGGCTAATGTTGCCCGAGGCGGTTACGTCCTATCCGACTGCGCCGGCACTCCGGAAGCCATTCTGATTGCCACCGGCTCTGAAGTGGAATTGGCCGTGGACGCGCAAAAGGTATTGGCAGAAAAGGGACGGCGGGTGCGAGTAGTTTCTATGCCGGCTACGACCGTATTTGATAGCCAAGACGCCGCCTATCGGGAAGCCGTATTACCGGCAGCCGTTACCCGCCGGGTGGCTGTCGAAGCTGGCGTGCGGGATGGCTGGTATAAATACGTCGGCACCACCGGCGCAGTGGTGGGTATTGACCGCTTCGGCGAGTCCGCCCCTGCTGGCGAGTTGTTCAAGTTGTTTGGTTTTACCGTTGACAATGTCGTGGCCACCGTCGAGGGGCTGTTCTAACTATCCTTCCTTTCTAGGAGCGTAACTATGGCGATTAAAGTAGGCATCAATGGTTTCGGACGCATCGGTCGTATGGCATTCCGGGCCATCGCCAAAGAATTCCCCGATCTCGAAGTGGTCGGTATTAACGACTTGTTGGATCCCGCTTACCTGGCTTACATGCTCAAGTACGACTCAGTAC
>CAWUNB010000267.1:0-3119 GCA_963923745.1 uncultured Thiotrichales bacterium | reverse complement strand
GTCCACTCCGCCAAATTGCAAAGGGCGCATATCCGTAAAAGGGTGCGCCCTTTTTTGTGTCTATTTTCCAGATGAGGAGCGTGGCATGTTAGCTTCTATTCGTGAGCGAGCCCAGGGTTGGATTGCTTGGACTATTATCGGGCTTATTATTTTCGTATTTGCTATATGGGGTATCCACAATTTTTTTGGTAATGAAGGTACTGTCTCTGTATTAACAGTGGATGGCACTGAAGTGAGTCTAAGGGAGTATCAACAAGCCTATCAGCAACATCGTGATCGTCTGCAAGGATTGTTAGGAGGCAACTTAGAAAAATCTGGTCTCTCTGATGATTGGATGAAACGCCAGGTTATCGATTCTCTAATTCAAGATATCGTTTTTAATAATGCTATCCAAAACATGGGAATGCGTATAGGAGACTATTATCTAGGTGCAGAAATTCACAATATCGATGCCTTCCGAGTGAACGGTCGTTTTTCGAAAGACCGTTATGAACAGTCCTTACGTAATCAAGGAATAACTCCAGGAGTTTTTGAAAAACGAGTACGATCTGTTTTATTAACCAATCAATTAAAAGATGGTATATCAAAAACAGCGGCAGCAACACCAGGGCAAGTAGATCATTACTTGCGTCTTAATGGGCAGGAGCGAGAAATTGCCTATCTCACGATCCCTCGTGATCGCTTTCATGACGCTATTAAAATTACTGAAGATGACCTACAGCGTTTTTTCAGTAGTCACCAAGAACGTTATCAGGTTGAAGAGCAGGTTACTATTTCTTACTTAGAATTGTCTATTGATGATCTCATGGAGAAAATTAATCCCACCGATCAAGAATTACAAGCATTCTTTCAAGAAAATAAAGCAAACTACCATAAGGAAGAACAGCGACAGGCTAGCCATATCCTACTAACGCTGGACAGTAAGGCTACGCCAGAAACGGTAGCAGCGGTACGCAAAAAAGCAGAAGATTTGCGTAACCAATTGATTAACGGTGCTAATTTTGAAGAGCTCGCTAAGCTTCATTCTCAAGATCCTGGTTCTGCTCAGCAAGGGGGGGATTTGGGATTCTTTGGGCGTGGAGCGATGGTTAAGCCCTTTGAAGAAGCTAGTTTTGTTATGAAAGAGGGGCAAATTAGTGATCTGGTACAAAGTGATTTTGGCATCCATATTATTAAGCTGACGGCAATTGATCCTGCTAGAGATCAAACTTTTACTGAAGCCCGCGCTGCACTATCGCAAGAATTTCGCCGCACTAAAGCGGAACCGACATTTTTTGAATCCAGTGAAATTTTAGCTAACCTTACCTACGAGCATCCTGATAGCCTGGAATTTGCCGCTGAGCGGTTAGGGCTTGTAATAAAAAAATTAGGACCGTTTACCCGAACCAATGGGACCGGTCTAGCTGCCAATCCCAAAGTGATTACGGCTGCTTTTTCTGACGAAGTGCTTCAGCGGGGCAATAATAGTGATCCCTTGGAGCTGGGAAAAAACGATTTACTGGTATTGCGGTTGCAGGAGCATCAACAGGCCCGCGCCCAAACTTTCCCCGAAGTTAAAGAGACGCTAAGTCAGCAATTCCGTCAGCAGCGAGCCCAGGAGCTGGCTAAGGAAGAGGGAGAGCGATTACTGGTAGCGTTGCGTAATGGTGGGGATAGCGCTCACTTAGCGACTCAGGACCAATTATCTTGGCAACGTCCTGGCTGGGTATCTCGCCGTGGTAATTCGCTACCTGAAGGCTTAGCTTCCTCCGCTTTCCGTTTGCCTCATCCCATTGACGGTAAACCGGTCTACGCCGGGCAGGTAATGGCATCAGGTGATTACGCAGTGCTGCAATGTACCGGTCTGCGAGAAGGCGATCCCAAAGCTGCTGATGAGGCTCGGCGTAGTGAGGCGGCTCGTCAATTAAGTTCTGCTAACGCTGAACAAGATTTTGCGACTTTGCTGGCTATCTTACGGGAAAAAGCCAAAGTCACTATGCGACCGTTAGATCGACTGTAGAACAGCTAACCGGTATTACCGGAGTTTTTGTGACAGATTTCCTGCAAGCTGTACTTGCCTACGATTTCATGGCCCATGCCCTATGGGCTGGGGTGTTGGCCAGTGTGCTGTGCGGGGTGCTGGGCACCTTTGTTGTTGTTAAGCGATTGGTCTTTATCAGTGGCGGCATTAGCCACGCCGCTTTTGGTGGGCTGGGGTTATTTTATTGGCTGGGACTACCACCCGTCTTGGGGGCTGTGGGGGTTGCGGTAGCCAGCGCACTGCTGGTGGGCTTAACCGATAACGCCCGTGTCCGCTCCCAAGATGCTCTAATTGGTGTGCTGTGGGCGGTGGGCATGGCCGTAGGCATCCTGTTTATCGCCATTACGCCCGGCTACGCCCCCAATCTTAATAGCTATTTGTTCGGCAACATTCTCACCGTGACCAAAGTCGACGTGGTCATGACCGCTGGCCTAGATGGGCTGGTTTTGGCCATCGTCGCCGTGTTCTATAAAGAACTGGTTGCGGTCGCCTTCGATGAAACTTTTGCTCGCGTTCAGGGCGTTCCGGTGCGGGCGCTCACTACCCTGCTATTGGTGCTAACTGGCTTGACGGTAGTCGTGCTGATTCAAGTCGTTGGCATTATTCTCGTCATCGCCTTGCTAACCCTACCGCCCGTCACCGCTTTAATGCTGTCTAGGGATTTTTCTCGAGTTATGCTCCTGTCGGTGGGGATTGGCCTATTGTTAACGGTGGGGGGATTGGCTTTGTCCTATACCTGGGACTTACCCGCTGGTCCGGCCATTATTTTGCTAGGGACAGCATTGCTGGGTGGGGTATACGGGGTGCAGGGGTACCGTCGCCGTTAACAACCTGCTGACTCGTTTTCCACGCCCCTGTTCATCAAGCATCGCGCCTCTGCCCACTGTAGGGCAGGTATTGGAGACAGAACACCGTGTTAAAAACGTACCGTGAGCATGTTGCTACCCGGGCTCAGCAGGGTTTGCCCCCGCTGCCGTTGAATGCTTCCCAGGTCGCTGAATTAGTGGCATTGCTAAAAACTCCGCCAGCAGGAGAAGACGCCCTCCTTCTGGACTGTCTCTTATACACATCTGACGCTGCCGACGATACTCCTTGTGTA
>CAWUNB010000266.1:0-3130 GCA_963923745.1 uncultured Thiotrichales bacterium | reverse complement strand
GCCCTCAGTGGTGTATCAGGACATGTGGAACCATCTGAAAGCCGGTCGCACTTGGAGCGGGCTCGTCAAAAACCGTTGCAAGAATGGTGATTTTTATTGGGTAGAGGCCCATGTCACCCCAATTAGGGAAGAAGGAAAGGTGGTTGGCTATATGTCAGTACGCCGTCGCCCCACCCCAGATCAAGTTAGGGATGCAACCCGTTTATATGAAGATCTCCGTGCTGGTCGTCGCCAACTGATCGGGCGCTGGAGTGGTCTTACCAATCGTTTGCGGGGGGTGAGAATTGGGATCCGTATCGGTTTTGGATTTATTGCACTATTTACCCTAACTTTTGCAGTATTGGCTGGTTTGGCCCTCACCACCTTGGACAACCAAGCCCGCCAGGGTGAGCAACGGGAACTTAAGGCTTATTACCGGGAAGCAGCAGCTCGAGTGACGGGGGTGACTCTCGACCAAGCACTTGTCAATCGTTGGAAAGAAGAACGGGGCATTGATCTCGCGGTTTATCGGCAAACCATCCCTGGGCAATTTAATTCCCTCGTTAGTACGTTACCGTTGGAATTTACCCCATCATCCCACGGCTTAGCAGAGGCACTAGCAGGACACCCCTCCCTGGAACGGATCAGCCTCAGGGATAAATCACTGGCGGTATATCTAGATGTTTTACGGGACAACGGCCAAATTACCGGAGTGATTGCTTTGGCGCTGGATCGCCAAGCAGCGGTAGCAGATTATCTAACACTTCGCACCGCTCTAGTTAGTGGAGGGTTGTTAGCGCTTTTCCTAATAACCCTGGTCAGTGCTAGGCTCAGTCGCTCCATTACTAGTCCCCTTCAGCAAGCCACCTACCTTTTTTCTCGTATTTCCGAAGGTTATTACCATGATGTTGTCGATACCGAGCGGGATGACGAAGTGGGTCGGGTAATGCAGGCCCTCAAGGCCATGCAGGTGAAGTTGGATTGCGATTTGAACTACGCTCGCCGTCTAGCAGATGAAGGTGCCCGCGTTCGCACCGCTTTGGATAATGTTTCTACCAATGTGATGATTGCTGATCGTAATGGCTACATTATCTATCTCAATCCGGCAGTACAACGAATGTTTGAGATCTCCGAGCAGCAGATCCGCACGGTTTTGCCCCGTTTTGATCGCCATAATCTCTTAGGCCAAAGTATAGATTTATTCCACCGCCGTCCCGAGCACCAGCGGCGGATGTTAGAGAATCTCAAAGCCACCCATCGAGCTGCCATTACTATCGCCAACCGGGATTTTGATTTAGTGGCTAATCCGGTAGTAAATAGCCGCAATCAAACGTTGGGCACCGTGGTGGAATGGAATGACGTCACCGATCTCCATCAGGTCCAGCGAGCTTTGGAGGGGATGGTAAAAACCGCCCAAGCGGGGGACTTGTCAGGACGACTGGACCTAGCTAACCGTGAAGGTTTCTTCCGGGATTTGGGGGCAGGAATTAATCATCTGTTGGAAACAGTAGAAGGAGCTGTTGCGGACATCGGAGACGCTTTAGCCCGCATTGCCACCGGTGATCTTACCAGTGCTATTGATAATAACTACCAAGGGGCCTTCGGGCGTATCCGAGACAGCGCCAACAACACGTTGATCAGCTTGGCCACTTTGGTGGGAGGCATCAAAGAGGCAGCAGAAGCGGTGTCCAGTGCAGCCAACGAAATTGCTGCCGGTAATGCTGACTTGTCCCGTCGAACTGAACAACAGGCCGCCTCTTTGGAAGAAACTGCTGCCACCATGGAGCAGTTAACCGCCACCGTGCGACAGAATGCTGCCAATGCTGCCCAAGCTAATCAATTGGCCATGGGAGGACGGGAGGTTGCTGAACGGGGCCAGGTCCTGGTAGGAGAAGTAGTGGCGACTATGCGCTCTATCCAGGAAAGTTCGAATCGTATCGCCGATATCATTGCCGTAATCGATGGCATCGCTTTCCAGACTAACATCTTAGCCCTCAACGCGGCGGTGGAAGCGGCGCGAGCGGGTGAACAGGGTCGAGGGTTCTCGGTGGTGGCTGGGGAGGTACGCAATCTGGCTTCCCGTAGTGCAGGCGCAGCCCGGGAAATTAAAGTATTAATTGAAGATTCCACAACTAAAGTTCAGTCCGGTAGTCGCCAAGTGGAACAAGCGGGACGCACCATGGACGATATTGTGGTGGCAGTGAAACAAGTCACGGATTTGATGGCGGAAATCAGCGCCGCTTCCAATGAGCAGAGCCAGGGCATTGAGCAAATCAATCAGGCTGTCACCCGTATGGATGAAGGGACCCAACAGAATGCCGCTTTGGTAGAGCAAGCCACTGCGGCGGCAGAATCCCTGCGGGATCAATCAGGGCGGTTACTGTCGGACATCACCGTATTCCGTATCCCGCCTAACCTGGAACGCCACTTAAAGTCGCCGAAGTCATCCCCTTCCTCTGCCCACGCCGTCCCGTCCCCCGTAATTAATCAGGGACAAGCTCGCTTGGATTTTGCTAAAGCCCGTTCCCTCCACATGGCCTGGCGTAGCCGTTTACGCTCATTCCTCGACGGTAAGGAAGAACTGGATCCCCAGGAAATTGTTTCCCACCGTCGTTGCCCGTTGGGGCAGTGGATCTACGGGGATGGAAAAGGCGTCTACGGCAATCACCCTGATATGATTGCCATGGAAGAAATTCATGCCTCCCTCCATGAATCCATTCAGCGAGTGGTACAGCACCAGCGGCGTAAAGATCCCCGTGCGGCTGAGGCGGAGTATGAAGCGTTTATGAAGCTATCCATCGACTTGCTGAATATGTTACGAACGCTGGAACAGAAGTTAGGTGGTACCCCTGTTACCCCCCCCCCGCCACCAACTCCTCGGATCGCTCCTCGAGTAGCGCCCACTAGTCCCCGTCGCTCGGGATCTCCCGCATTGGCAGAAGGACTGGATCCTGATGAGTGGAAGGAATTCTGAAACCAGGGATTGGTTAGATCAGGTCGCATTAGTTGAGGGCCTAGCTAATCAATCCGCTCCTCCCCTACGGAGATTGGTAGTCCAGCGAGAAATTGACTCCACTAATCGTTACCTGTTGGACGGTGTTCGCCACGGCCTAACGGGACCAGCGGCTTGCCTCGCCGATTATCAAACGGC
>CAWUNB010000265.1:0-3135 GCA_963923745.1 uncultured Thiotrichales bacterium | reverse complement strand
ATATCCGGGATCCAGCGGAGGGTTATTCCGCCGCCCAGTTCCGAGTCGATGCCTTGGCTGCCATGGCCGACATCACGAAAGCTGGGCGAATTCCTCTGCTAGTAGGGGGAACTTCATTGTATTTTCGGGCATTAGAGCGAGGATTAACCGAGCTACCACCAGCGGATCCCCGGGTGCGAGCAACTATCGAAGCACAGGCCCGCAGTCAGGGTTGGGAAGCACTGCACCAACAGTTGGCAGTAGCAGACCCAATAACGGCAGCTCGTATTCATCCTCATGATCCCCAACGAATTCAGCGGGCGCTGGAAATTTTGGCCCTAACCGGCCAGCCACCCAGTGTGCTATATGCCACCCGGGAGACACCTAAACTGCCCTATCAGCTTACTAAATTGGTACTGGCACCCGCAGATCGAGGACTACTACACCAGCGGATTGCTGAGCGATTTAAGCAAATGCTAATAGAGGGATTGGTGCCGGAGGTAGAAAACCTTTACAATAGGGCGGACCTCGGTTTGGACAAACCCGCCCTGCGAGCGGTAGGCTATCGTCAAGTTTGGGAATACTTGGATGGTATTACAAATTATGAGGCTATGATGGAGCGAGCCATTGCGGCAACTCGTCAGTTAGCGAGACGACAGTTAACCTGGTTACGTGCAGAAACGGACGTTTGCTGGATGGAAAGTACAGACCCGAAACTACTAACGGAGGTATTACACGTTCTGGAAGAACGCAAGCTGTTAACAAATTGATTTAGTGGGGTTTTCCGGATTTTACTAATCCCTAGACTGAATTCCCCGTCCGGCCATTGGCCTTCATAGCAATGCAGGAGTACGTAACATGAGTAAAGGGCAATCCCTACAAGACCCTTATTTGAATGCCCTACGCAAAGAACGGGTACCGGTTTCCATCTATCTAGTGAATGGAATTAAGCTTCAGGGTCAGATTGAATCCTTCGACCAATTTGTTGTGTTATTGAAGAATTCCGTAAGCCAGATGGTCTACAAGCATGCTATTTCCACAGTGGTACCGGTACGTAATGTCCGTCTACCCATTCACGATGAAACTGCTCCCATTGAGCCGGGCAACAGCTAGGCTTGTCCTGTGTTTGATCGACCGTCGGGAAATGAGAAAGCGGTACTAGTCCATCTGGAGCTGGATGGGGATGCGGTGTGGGAAGACCCGGCGGAGTTTCAAGAATTGGTGGTGTCCGCTGGCGCTGAGCCCGTTGCCCTAATTACCGGTAATCGTCGTGTTCCCGATCCCAAATATTTCCTGGGTACTGGTAAAGCAGAGGAAGTGGGGTTAGCGGTAGAAGCCACCGGGGCTGGGGTAGTGTTGGTTAATCATGCCCTCTCACCGGCCCAAGAACGAAATCTGGAAGCTCTGCTCAAATGTCGGGTGTTGGACCGTATCGGCCTCATCTTGGACATTTTTGCCCGTCGGGCACGTACCCACGAAGGTAAGTTGCAAGTAGAACTGGCCCAGCTTCGCCACTTGTCCACTCGCTTGGTACGGGGTTGGACCCATCTGGAACGCCAGCGTGGCGGCATCGGTCTGCGGGGACCGGGAGAGACTCAACTGGAGACCGACCGGCGATTGATCGGTGAGCGTATTAAACAACTTCACCGCCGCTTGGATGAAGTGCGACGGACTCGTCGCCAAGGGCGGCGAGCGCGGCAGCGGGCAGGCACACCAACGGTTTCCCTAGTGGGCTACACCAATGCCGGTAAATCAACTCTGTTCAACCGATTGACCGGTGCCGAGGTATACGCCGCCGATCAGTTGTTTGCTACCCTGGACCCCACCTTACGCCGGGTGGAGTTACCCGTTGGGGGAGGAGTGGTTATGGCCGATACCGTCGGCTTTATCCGCCACCTACCCCATGAACTGGTGGCTGCGTTCCACTCTACCTTGGAGGAGAGCCGAGAAGCCAGTTTGCTGCTCCACGTCATTGACGCCAGTGCTCCTGATCGAGACAGTCAGGTGGAACAAGTGCAACAAGTGTTGGCAGAAATTGGAGCTGACCAGGTTCCCCAGGTCGAGGTGTACAACAAAATCGACCGGCTAGCGGATTCTTCACCCCGGAGGGAATACGGTGAGCATGGCAAAGTACGTCGAGTGTGGCTGTCGGCGGCTACCGGTGTCGGGCTAGACTACCTACGGGAGGCTTTGGGGGATTACTTGCGCAATCCTCGCCGTCACTGCACCCTCAGTCTAGGCGTTGATCAAGGGCGGTTACGGGCTCGGTTATATGCTTTAGGGATTGTAGTAGCTGAACGGTTGCAGGAGCAGGGCGGCTGGCAAATGGATATTGAAGCCGAGGAAGTTATTTTGGAGCAATTACAACACCGGGATGGTTTCGATCTCCCTTTGGTGGAGGATTTGTCTCCGACGTGCCTTGCCGGCACGGTGGGGGCTCCCTAAAATCCCCCCTTTCCCCGTCACCCCAGTAGGGTGTGACGATTTTCCCAAGCCTTTTCTCCCTTGGAGTACAAGATGGCCTGGAATGAACCAGGTGGCTCTCGGGGCCGCGACCCCTGGAGTGGACGCAACAGCGGTGATCAAGGTCCCCCTGACCTTGATGAGATTGTCAAAAAGATGCAAGAGCGCCTGGGTGGACTCTTCAATAAGGGCGGTGGTGGTGAACGCTTAGGCGGCGCTGGACCGGCAGGCTTAGGTCTTATTGCAGTGGTGGCACTGGGGGTGTGGTTAGCCTCAGGCTTCTACGTGGTGGATCAAGCTGAGCGGGGGGTAGTGTTGCGCTTTGGGCGTTATCTGGAAACTACCCTACCGGGGTTGCGTTGGCATGCGCCCTATCCCTTGGAAGTAGTACGGGTAGTTAATACCGAACAAATCCGCAATGTGGAGATCGGCTACCGCAGTAGCGGTGGTGGTCGACAGGCTATGGGATCGGTACCAGCAGAAGCACTGATGCTGACCCAGGACGAGAACATCATCGATATTAAATTCGCTGTGCAGTACCTGATTAAGGATCCTCGGGGCTTTTTGTACAGCGCCCGTGAACCCGCTACCACTCTGCAGCAGGTCACAGAAAGTGCGGTCCGGGAAGTTATCGGTAAGAGCAAGATGGACTTTGTACTCACCGAAGGCCGAGCGGAGCTGTCTCTTATACAC
>CAWUNB010000264.1:0-3141 GCA_963923745.1 uncultured Thiotrichales bacterium | reverse complement strand
CTACTTCAAACTTGGCATCCCGCCCTTCTTGAGTCTGCTCCAAATTTTTACCAGTCCCCACCACAGCCGTTGGATCGTAAGCTAATTGGGATAGGCCAGTGGTATCTGTATCACCCCCTGCATTGTCGGCTACTGTTACTTTCAAACTATTGGCTGCACCACTATCAGAAGATGCCAACACTAAACGATAGCCGCTGCCGTCATTTACAATATTGGCCGCAACCCCTGCATTAGCTTGATTTACCGCGTCCCGAATTCCTTCCAAACTACTATGGGCGCTATCGATAGTTAGGGACACGTCCGCTTTATTCGGGTTAGCTGTGTAGGTACCTGCAGTAGCATCGTAAGTACCAAAACTGAAAGTAAGAGTACCAGTCCCCACAGTTGTTGTTGTAGCAGCAAAACTGCCGGAAGCCAGCCGTTGGGATTGGGCTAGCTGGCTCACTTTTAGCGTATGGTCACCCGTAGCGGCAATGCTTGTGGTTGTCGCAGTAAGCACTTTTGAATCACTAGAAGTAGCCGTTCGGGCTAGGAGGGAAGAGCTGGTACGCAATCCAGAGAGGCTGCCTTGAAACTGGGAGACAGCAGACTTGAAACTACCGTAGGCCGATAATTTGGCCTGAAGAGTGGCTTCTCGGGTATCGAGACGCTTGGTGGGAGTGGCTCCTTCTGCTTGTACCAACTGGGTAACAAGACTATTAACATCAAGGTTAGAGCCGAGGCCCGCAGCAGTGATAGTTGCCATCTACGCACCTCCGACAATGAAAGCAAAAACCCCCGTCCACTGCTATCCCAGGACGGGGGTTAGTAAAAAATAAGAATCCCAGGATAGAATCCTAATGAACTAAGCTTGAGTTTCCAGCAACAGGCCAGATACTGCCTTTGCTTTCTCCCCTTCATTGGTTAATTCTGTCAAGCGCTTGGCTAAATCAAGCACTTCTACGGATGGAATCTGACGAATAATTTCACTATTAGTAGGATTTACCACTTTAATGACGGTAAGCTCAGTGTCCTTATCCACCGAAAACTGAAGCTCACGACGCATAGACTGCACATAATCATTGATTTTCTTCACACTTTCCCTGAGTTTTGCGTCTCTTTCTGCCTTATTAGCATCAGACTTTGTTTGTTCCTGGATTAGCGACTTAGCACCAGATGTCGTCTGAGAGGTAACCCCTGGTCCCTGAGTAGGGTTTGCCGCTCCCACTCCCAACACCACAGTAGGATCAACCTTTCCTACAACGGAGCCCTGGGAAGAGCCCCCAACCCCGGGATGCCCGCCAGCGGAATTGCTATCCCGTCGAGCAGGCCAGATCTGCAGTGATTGATTACTCTTAACCGTTTGGGCGCTAAGTTCGTTGGCCATAACCCACCCCTAATTCGCTAAAGTTCCCCCCTTAGGCTAGAGGCCTAAGGGAGGAACGTACTTCCTTACCGCAACAGCGATAAAACTTGCTGCGGAAGCTGATTTGCCTGAGCGAGAATCGATACCCCAGCCTGTTGTAACACTTGGTTCTTGGTCATAGCTGCCGTCTCGGCAGCAAAATCTGTATCGGTGATACGAGAACGGGCTGCCTGCAGATTCTGAGAGGTAGACTGAACCGCAGAAATACTGGAGGTGAAACGATTCTGCACAGCACCGAGGGTACTACGTTGGCTGTCCACTGTCTTCATTGCATTATCTATGGCTTCGATAGCTGCATTGGCACCTTCCTGAGTGGACAAGTCAATGCTGCGAAGAGACATGCCACTCTTGCCTGCACCATAGGTTCCCGTCTTCAAACCAGAATTGTCAATACCAGCAGTGGTGCCCTTATCCACAGTAAACTTCGCCGTAGACTCCAGTGTATAAGTTCCGTAAGCGGTGGTGCTGAATCCACCGGACAAAGTCACAGGAGCATCAGTGGCATTTCCAAGACCAAGAGCAGAAGCGTCTCCGCCTGTAATTTTAATAGCCTGTCCATCTTTCGCCGTCAGCTTCAATCCATCTCCATTTTCATTTACAGACGCCTCTACACCAGTGCGAGCCGCATATTTATTAAGGGCATCAGCAACCCCATTAACATCTGTACCCCCAGTCAAATTGATACTTTCTCCGTTCAACTGGAAGCTGGCTGCTGCCGTAAAATCTGTGCCTTCAGTAGAGCCTCTTACCACGGTATCCGTGGTCGATCCAGCCACACCGGTAGCGGCACTACTCAGACCGCCATCAAACTGGACATTAATATTACGACCATCTGCTGCTGTTAGTTTAATGCCACTATCCTTGCCATTAGTATCTACGGCAGTGACACCAGTCTGTCCGGATAAAGCATTAATCTTTTTAATTACGTCGGCTCGTGTCATTCCTGCGGTGACGTCTTCTCCCGCTCCCTGAGTAATAATGTCATCGGTGGACACGCCGTTGATGATAATACGGCCCTGTACTTTTTCACTGCCGCTCATGGCGGCACCTTCTGTTACGTTGGTATTAACTTTAGCGGTAACACCACTCTGGTCAGATGAACGATTAATCGCCGCTGCTTTAGCAATAGCGCTACCCGCTGAACCATCCCCTTGCAACACTGTTGAGCCAGTTGACGAGCGGGAGAACGTGTCATCGGTAGCCCTAGAAGCCCCGATAGTGACGTCATTAATCACTACATCTCCCTGGGCCATAGCAAAGCCGTTGTTAGGAGCACTACCGGTACGAGCCACTTGAGCAGAAAACGTCCCTTCATCAAGACCGGCATTGGCTAAGTCTGCCGTACCACCAGGTCCGGCGACGACGCTGATCTCTTTATTGGAATATAGGGTAAAGGTTCCATAGTGGGTACCCATATCGGTATTCGCAGCAGAGGTACCGGCAAGGTTACCTGCACCATCATCTGTTACAGCCAGGCCCGTTAGAGAGCTATCAAATTTTTGAGTGATACCTGTACCCGCTGCATCAAAATTGTTTTGATTCATGGATACATCAATCTTGCGACCATCAGCGGCAACTAGCTGGACACCCTTGCTGTCATCCCCTGTATCAATGGCCGTGATGCCTGTCTTATTAGACACAGAATTGATGGCATCCGTTACCAATTGACGATTACCGGCTAAATCGCTACCAGAAAGTTTTACTTGGGCAGTAGTCACCCCATTGACGGTGATAGA
>CAWUNB010000263.1:0-3149 GCA_963923745.1 uncultured Thiotrichales bacterium | reverse complement strand
GCATTAATAATAGCCTCAATGCAGGGATCAACCTTTTCATCGGGTAGCACCACTTCAATACGTACCTTGGGCAGAAAATCCACCACGTATTCAGCTCCCCGATACAGTTCGGTATGGCCTTTTTGCCGACCAAATCCTTTGACTTCCGTTGCTGTCATACCAGTAATCCCCAATTCAGATAGGGCTTCCCGGACATCGTCTAATTTGAACGGCTTAATAACCGCTTCTACCTTTTTCATTTCCATCCCCTCACTAAGTATTTGTAACGGTGTGTCTAAAACCAGAACTGATGGGATAACGCCGATCTCGACCAAAAGCCAGACGGCTGATACGTACCCCGGGAGGGGCTTGCCGACGTTTATACTCCGCCCGATCCACTAACTGTACCACCCGCGCTACAACAACCGGATCAAAGCCGGCGGCAATAATTTCCGCTGGGCAGCGTTCTTGTTCCACATAGAGAGCTAACAGAGGATCCAATACGTCGTAGGGAGGCAAGCTATCTTCGTCTTTTTGATCGGGGCGTAATTCAGCACTGGGTGGTCGAGTAAGCACTCGTTCTGGGATAACCGAGGATACTTTATTACGGTAGCGTGCCAAGCGGTATACCAACGTTTTAGGAACATCTTTAATAACGGCAAAGCCGCCTGCCATATCACCGTAGAGGGTGGCATAACCCACTGCCATTTCGCTCTTATTACCTGTAGTGAGGACCATGGATCCGTGCTTATTAGAGATGGCCATTAGCAGTACCCCTCGGCAACGGGCTTGAATATTTTCTTCCGTTAGGTCCGGGGGTAATCCAGTGAAATCTGCTGCTAAGGTATCGAGAAAAGCATGGAATACATTGCTGATGGGTAACACCCGGTAGCGGACCCCTAACGCCTCCGCTTCGGCTCGAGCATCATCCAAGCTCATGTTGGCGGTGTAGCGAGACGGCATCATCACCGCCTGCACCCGATCTGCTCCCAAGGCATCGGCAGCAATGGC
Source organism: uncultured Thiotrichales bacterium (assembly GCA_963923745.1). Taxonomy (GTDB): domain Bacteria; phylum Pseudomonadota; class Gammaproteobacteria; order CAIRSR01; family CAIRSR01; genus CAWUNB01. The sequence goes on along the minus strand of CAWUNB010000263.1, from coordinate 2,159 downwards.
TAGGGTCAGGGCGGAATCTACCCCTCCTGACAGTCCTAACACCACTCCGCGAAAACCATTTTTGTAAACATAATCCCGCATCCCCAACATTAGGGCTTGGTAGACACTTTGTTCCACTGACAGCGTGGGGGACATGGGACCGGGGAGGGGTGCCCACTGGCCATTTTCCTGCTGGGCCAGTTCCACTACGGACAACGCTTCTTGGAAAGAAGCCGCTCGTTGGGTGATCTGCCCAGTTTGGTTCATCACCAAGGATTCCCCATCAAACACTAACTCGTCTTGTCCTCCTACCAGATTGACATAGACGAGGGGAATCCCTCCTTCTGCTACCCGTTCTCTTAGGGCAGCTTCCCGTTCAGCCGCTTTACCCAGGTGGTAGGGGGAAGCGTTCAGATTTACCAACACCTGAGCGCCAGCGGCTACTGCTGCTCCCACTGGCCCAGGTTGCCATACATCTTCACAGATCGTTATCCCCACTCGAACACCAGCTATTTCCACTACGAAGGGTTCAGTGCCAGGGATGAAATAACGTTTCTCATCGAACACCGCATAATTGGGCAAGTGGTGTTTGTAATAGGTCCCCAACCGCCGTCCGTTGTACAAAACCGTCGCTCCATTGTAGAGCCCGGTTTCGCTGGGGTGGGGATGTCCTACGATGAGGTAAATCCCCTGAACCTGGCAACCCAGAGCCTCTAGCGCTGCGGTACTGGTTTGCAACAATCCCCGACGGAACAACAGATCCTCTGGGGGGTAACCAGTGAGAGCTAATTCTGGGAATATCACTCCATCGGCGTGGAATTCATCTCGGGCCCGAATGGCGGTTGCTACCAATCGGGCCAGATTGCCAGCCACATCACCCACCCGCAAATTGAGCTGGGCCATGGCCAGACGCAACCCTCGCCGGCCTACGCCATCGTCGTACATAACGCTAGGCACCCATTAGAAAAAAAGGGGGGTGAGAATAGCAGTCTACTAGCGAGCCGGCGATAACCGTTGACTAATAGCGGCCCCCATATCGGCAGGGGAGCGGGCTACCGTTACTCCAGCGGCCTCTAGGGCGTGGATCTTATCGGCAGCGGTTCCTTTGCCTCCGGCAATAATGGCACCGGCGTGGCCCATTCGTTTGCCAGGGGGGGCGGTAATTCCAGCGATGTAGGCAGCCACTGGTTTGGTCATATGGTGAGCAATGTAATCGGCAGCGGCTTCTTCATCGGTACCACCAATTTCCCCCACCATTAACACCCCTTTGGTTTGGGGATCAGCTTCAAACATTTCCAGACAATCCACAAAACTCAAGCCGTGAATGGGATCTCCACCAATGCCCACGCAGGTACTTTGGCCCAGACCTGTCACCGTCGTTTGCCTTACTGCTTCATAGGTGAGAGTACCGGAACGGGAGACAATACCTACTTTACCGGGTTGGTGGATAAAGCCTGGCATAATGCCGATTTTGCATTCCCCAGGCGTAATAACGCCGGGACAATTAGGACCTATCAATTTCACGGCTGATCCAGCCAGGGCTGCCTTCACCCGTAGCATATCGACGACTGGAATTCCTTCAGTAATGCAGATAATGACTCGGATGCCAGCATCAGCGGCTTCCAAAATAGAGTCAGCAGCATAAGCTGCTGGCACATAGATCATGGTGGCTTCAGCACCGGCTTCTTCCACAGCGTCATGGCAGGTATTGAATACGGGTAGCCCTAAATGGCTTTGACCTTTTTTACCGGGGGTGACTCCTCCCACTAGCCGAGTACCGTAGGCAATCGCTTGTTCTGAGTGGAAAGTGCCCTGTTTGCCAGTGAATCCCTGGCAGATAACTTTGGTTTCTTTATTAACAAGAATGCTCATGGTGGAAAGTTCCTGGCGGGGTTAGGCAGTGGCACGGGCAGCAATGGCTTTGTTGGCAGCGTCGGTAAGATCCACAGCAGGGATAATGGCTAACCCCGATTCTGCCAGCAGTGCCCGTCCCCGCTCGGCGTTGGTTCCTTCCAAACGAACTACCACTGGAACAGCGACCTGTACTTCCTTCACCGCTTGAATGATGCCCTCAGCGATGAGATCGCAGCGCACGATTCCACCGAAGATATTTACCAAAATAGCCCGTACTTGGCCGTCGGATAAAATCAGTTTGAAAGCTTCCGCGACCCGAGCTGCTG
>CAWUNB010000262.1:0-3161 GCA_963923745.1 uncultured Thiotrichales bacterium | reverse complement strand
GTCAGATGTGTATAAGAGACAGGAATTAACGGGATGATGGGAAGCCAACCCGACGGTACGGGCTTGATGGCGTAATTCCAGCAGCTCGGTAAGCTGGGGATAGAGGGACATGGGAGAGTCGATGGGAAGGGTTAGGGAACAGCGACTACTTGTAACAGGCGACGAATGAAATCATCCGCTGTTACTCCGTCTGCTTCTCCCTCAAAGGTCAGCAGAATACGGTGACGTAGAACGTCCCGGGAGACCGCTTGGATATGACCGGGAGAAACGTAGCGATCACCGGATAGCCAAGCTAATGCACGGGCGCAGCGGGCTAGAGCGATACTCGCCCGGGGAGAGGCACCATAGCGGCACCACCGGGCCAGATCAGTGTCGTAAGCGGCGGGTTGGCGAGTGGCCAGTACCAAGTCTACGATGTACTGATGGAGGCGAGGATCCAAATAAAGCCGGGCGATTTCATTGCGGGCAGCAAACAATTCTTGTTGGGACAGTAGGCTAGAGGGCGGTCGGGGAGGGGTTTGCTGTTGGGCACTGTCTAGAGCCAGAATGGCCAACTCTTCCTCACGATTAGGGTAGTCCACCCAGACGTGCATCAGAAAACGATCCAGTTGGGCCTCAGGTAGATGGTAGGTTCCCTCGTGTTCAATGGGATTTTGTGTTGCCAGCACCATAAATAAGGGGGGGAGGGGGTACGTTTTCTGTCCAACAGTTACCTGATGTTCTCCCATGGCTTCCAGCAATGCCGACTGCACTTTAGCCGGTGCTCGGTTCACTTCATCTGCCAATAAAATATTGTGGAATAGCGGCCCTGGGCGAAATTCAAATACCCCCCGTTCTTGCAAGTAGATATCTGTGCCAATGAGGTCCGATGGTAATAAATCAGGGGTAAATTGGACGCGATGAAAGTCCCCTTCGATACCCTCTGCCAAAGCTTTTACCGCCGTTGTTTTCGCTAAACCGGGCATACCCTCTATCAGCAGGTGACCACCGGAGAGCAAACACACTAGCAGACTATCGATCAGGGGTTTCTGGCCAATAATGCGAGCGCTTAAGTGGGCGCGTAGTTCAGTAAGACGGGCAGATTCCATAATGGGGCCTACTTCCTACAGAGGTAAGGGGGGGAGGATGATGGAGAGACCAGGGAGTGGCGTCAAGGCACAGCGCCTGCCGTAATAACTTCTATTTTGACTCCATCCTTTAGCTTATCTGTGCCCTCTAACACCACACGCTGCCCAGGGGTAAGGAGACCATCTATCGCCTGCCATTCTCCTTCCTGGGGTCCTGGGATAACTGTCACCGCTTGAGCCAATCCCTTATCGTCCACTCGGTAAACATAACTGCCCTGGGAACCTCGCAGCACTGCTGCCTTGGGTACCACCAACGTCCCCTGTTTTACCCCCAATTGCAAACGAACGGCAACGAATTGGTTGGGAAATAACCTATTGTCATCATTAGTAAATTCGGCTTTGAGCTTGAGGGTACCAGTGGTTAAGTCAATTTGATTATCGGTGGTTAGTAATCGTCCTAGGGCCAGACAATTTTTCTGCTCTCGATCCCAGGCTTCCACCGGTAGTTTGTCACCCTTCTCCAAGTAGTGGTTAAGCTCAGGCCAGTGGCTTTCCGGTATGGTGAACACCACGGTCATGGGTTTGACCTGGGCAATAGATATCAATCCATTGCTGTCTGTTGCCCGTACCTGATTACCCGGATCTACCTGACGTAAGCCAACACGTCCCGTCAACGGTGCAGTGATGTGGGTATAGCTCAGTTGCAATTTAGCGTTTTCCACTAACCCTTGATCGTTTTCTACCGCCCCCTGGTATTGGCGGACTAGGGCTGCCTGAGTGTCTAATTGTTGGCGGGCAATAGAATCGCGAGACTGCAAATTCCGATAACGGGCTAAATCAGCCTGGGCGTTCTTTAGTTGCGCGGTATCCCGAGCCAATTGGCCATTGGCTTGGGTCAATTGGGCCTGAAAAGAACGAGGATCGATTTCAGCCAATCGTTGGCCCTGGTAGACGGTTTGTCCTTCTTCGAAGAACACCTGACGTAGCTCGCCATCTACCCGGCTACGGACTATCACCAAATTACGGGGAATAGCCGTACCAATGGCGGGAAGCCACAGAGGAATATCTCGAATAGCGACTTCCGCTATCGTCACTGGTTGGGGGCGGTTTGCTTTGCCCGTCTGGCTAGGGTTTTGACTTCCTTTCCCAGAAGATCCATGGGGTCGATGGGAGGTTGATTCGAGTGAATTTCCATTGTTCCACAGGAGGTTATTGGTCGTTAATCGGTAATAACTCAAGCCACCTGCCATTAAAAGCAACAGGGCAAGGGTTGGTTTTAGCCAGCGACGAGGGATAGATGGTGGTAGGGGAGGGGGTTCAGTAGACATTTATTAGCGAAAGGTGAGAGGGGCTTTCAGGTAGACTGGGGGAACTTTGAATGAGGCCCGCCATGTCATACCCTGTTCCCCCAGGATACGCCACCACCACCCGTGCTGTGGAGCATTACAACTACGGCATCGTGCAGCGTTTTACTTTTATGGCCCTATTTTGGGGGGGAGGAGGGCTGTTAGTAGGAGTTTACCTAGCAGCGCTGCTGATCTGGCCAGATCTAGCAGAGGGCTGGCCTGCCCTGAGCTTTGGTCGCTTGGTCCCTATTCACACTACTCTGCTCCTCTTTGGTTTTGCTGGCTGCTTAGTGTTTGCCTTTTCCTACTACATCGTCCAGCGAACCTGCCAGGTACGATTGGCCAGTGATCTGGTGGCTAATTTTACTTTTTGGGGTTGGCAACTCGCCCTGGGGGGTGGGGTTATCACCCTGCTTCTGGGTTACGGTCAAGCGCGTTCCTATGCTGAGCTAGAGTGGCCCCTGGATTTACTAATGGAAAGTGTCTGGGTAGCGGCGTTAGGATTGTATGTCGCCACTTTACACCGCCGGACCCAAGCCCCTGTCTATGTGGCTAATTGGTTTTTTCTAGCAACGTTGTTGGGGATGGTGTTATTTCATGGAATTAATAATTTGGCTGTGCCGGTAAATCAATTTAACTGGAAAGCTTATAGTTTTTTTGCCGGAGTACAGGATGCTCTAATTCAGGGGTGGTATAGTCATAATGCTGTCTCTTATACACATCTCCGAGCCCACGAGACCAGAGAGGA
>CAWUNB010000261.1:0-3191 GCA_963923745.1 uncultured Thiotrichales bacterium | reverse complement strand
GACTTGCCCATCGTCGCCCTGACCGCCGGAGTTCTGGCCAGTGAACGGGAAGCCGCCCTTGCGTCCGGCATGAATGATTTCCTGACCAAACCCGTCGATCCGGTGCGACTGGTCCACAGCGTGCGCCAACAGGTGGAACGCTTCCAAAAACGCACGCTGCCCATCAGACCACGCCAAGAGGGGGGTTTCTCTGAAGACAACGGCTGGCCCGTGATAGATGGCCTTGATACTGATGGTGTGCGTTGTCGCTTGGCGGGAGATAAAACTTTATTTCTCAGACTGCTGGATAATTTCCTGGAACGAGGCACCGAGCTCTTAGCCCAAGTTGGGCAAGCGGTAACGGTGGGCCAATCCAAGGCCGCTATCGCTCTTCTCCATAATTTGCGAGGGCAAGCCGGCAATCTTGGGGCAATGACCCTAGCCGCTGAAGCGGGTCGCTTAGAACAGGCGGCCCAAGCAGGCCAATTAACGGCAGAGCAACTGACTCTTTGCCTGGCCCAGTTGAATGATTTTACCCAAGCCATGAGCCAGTGGCGGCAAACGCAAGTCACCCTGGTGACTGAAGAGCAGCACGATGCTCCGCTCCTCGATGCCGAAGCTTTAGCCGATTTCAAAAAAAACTTGGCCCGTCAAAATGTGGCAGCGTTGTATACCTTTGAAGTCTGTAGCAGCAGTTTACGTGCGCTGTTAGGCACGGTTATCTACCAAGAATTTAATGTAGCCATGAATGGGCTTGATTTTGCCGAAGCCCTCCGTCTGTTAAATCAAGCGGCTCCCTGAGGGTGAAGATATTTCTTCATAACGGCTCCAACGACGCTTACACACCACTGACGGTTGGCTCAGGGTTGATGGGAGGCATACCCAGCCGAAAGGCCCTGGAGTATCCTGCTTGCTGGTTGTAGTTCTCTCGTGGGAGATACGTAATGAAGAAGATGGCGTTGCATTTCTGTTTGCTGTTAGCCCTGTTGGTACCGACCCAGTTTGCCCAGGCCGGTTTAATCAGGAACATGGCCCAATCCTGTGCCTTTGGTGCAGGCGCTTTTGCTGCGACTACCTATGTTGGGTTAATGCCGGCTCTGGAAACAGGGGTACTGGCGGTTCCCGCTTCGGAGATCATCATAGCTAATGCCGCACTGGGTTGTGGGATTGGTGCAGTGGGCGCTACCGCCGCCACAGTAACTGGCTGGTTGTTGGATAGTTTGTTCTAGGTAGTGTCCTGCAGATAACTAAAGCAGAGGCTGTGGGTTTGTAAAAAATCTGTAGTCTCTGCCCCGCTACTTAGTACAGATTAATAACCTAATTAGTAGTCGAAGAAATGTTGTAAAGCGCGATCGAGTAAATGTGGACTTAACGGTTTCGGTAAATAGAGGGCACCGCTAGCGACTGCTTCCCTGGCTACTATTTCTGATAATTCTGCTGTCAATAGCACACAGCGAGTAGTAGGACTCAAGTTGCGTAGTCGTTTAAGTAATTCAATGCCATTTAAACCAGGCATATGAAAATCAAGAGTTGCTCCATCAATAATGGTCTTAGCTGCGATCTCAATAGCTTGTTCTCCATTTTCTGCTTGTAAAATATCTAATCCTTCTTTGTTAATACGATTGGCTATTTCGCGTTTAATAGCTGAACGTATTACTCGGCTATCATCTACAATCAATAAAACAAATGGTCGAGAACAACCAGGGGCATTAATTAATCCGGGACGCCAATTATCAATCCAGGTAATCAACTTTTCTTCGGGCATGGGGCGAGCGGTTAGATAACCCTGAATTTGGGTAGCCCCTAATTCGCGCAAAGTATCTAATTGTTCAAAAGTTTCCACTCCCTCTGCTACCACATCCATACCAAGTCCACGACCAAATGTAACGATTGTTTTTAAAATTGCCATCGATTTATGATCATCACGGGCATGTTGAACAAAACTACTATCTACTTTCAATTCAGCAAATGGTAAAGTAGCAAGTTGTGATAAACCAGAATAGCCGGTACCGAAATCATCTATAGATAAAGCTAATCCTTTAAGAGAAATACGCGATAAAGTTTCTAGAACTTTTGATTTATCAGCCATTAATTGGCTTTCTGTTATTTCAATAATAAGCTGTTCCGGTGGCACCGCATAATGATGAACCAAATCAGCAATACGTTCTGGTAAACTTAAATTATGGGCACTATCCACCGATAAATTAACAGCCGCTTTAAAGTAGCGTCCGCTTGCTCGCCAACGAGCCATGTCTTGTAATACTTGTCGCAATAAGCTATCGAAGAGGACATCGGCCAATCCTTGATTTTCGATGGCAGGAATAAAATGCCCTGGATTAATAACTAGTCCATTAGGAAGTTGCCAACGTGCTAAAGCCTCAACACCTAGCATACGCAACTTGCTGCTGTCTAGTTTTGGTTGGTACCAAGGACGAATTTCTCCAGTATCAATCGCAATGCGTAACCTCTCTAAAGATAAATCGAGGCCGGATGAGTTATTGGGAGAATATGGAATTACTACCTGCGATGTGGCAACAGGTATTTTCGATCCAGCCATTAACTCTTTAAGCCCATGAGGCGAGACCGGTTTTTGGACGAAACCAAGCATATTTAAACCATGAGAACGACCTAGCTCACCAATACTATGCATTAAGGTGGTACTAGAACTGCTAACCAAAATGATACGGGAACGGAAACTTGCTTCAGAAAGCCGACGTAAAAATAAAGGACCATCAACACCCGGCATACATACATCCATAAGTAGTAGATCAATTTCTGTTCCACTACGAATCACATCTAATGCTGAAGAAGCACCCATTGTTTTAATAATATGGCACGAGCCATTATTGATTTCTTGTAATAAATCTTCAAGAATAGTCAGATCCAATGGATCATCATCGACTAATAAAATAGTCTCAACCGTTTTCATCACAACAATTTCCTCTATATTAATCCGGCACGCAATTCTGATAATAGTTGATCTAGAAGATTTGCGAGCTGCTTGGCTAATTCAGCAGTACTCCCTTGTCTAGTTCGAGCTGCTTGTTCTGTTTCATCACTAAGTTGGTGAATGCGTTTTACCCGAAGATTGCCTCCCAACCCCTTAAGACGATGAGCCAGCAATGCAACTGTATCCCAGTCACTGTTATTTACTGCGACTCGTAGCTCTGCTGAAGTTTCTGCTTGACTAGTTAAAGCCGTGGCAATCAATT
>CAWUNB010000260.1:0-3200 GCA_963923745.1 uncultured Thiotrichales bacterium | reverse complement strand
CCATGACTTGGCCCAGAACCTGAGACAGGTGATTCAGCGCCCGGTCCAAACCCAGCAGGGCGGTGGGCAATTCCGGGCAATTGGCCAGATCCCGCCACGGTCCTCGGCGAATCGCTTCGCCCAAAGCAAGCCGGACATTTTTCGTTTCCCGATCTAACCCCCGTGCCAGATCGCCCAATTGGGGAAGATCAGGGGCTTCGCTGCGCTGTTCCGCGAGGATGTCTCGAGCCAGCTCTTGCAGTTGGCGAGCGCTTAGGGATAGGCCGAAGAATTGGCTGGCGACTTCTGGCAATTGATGGGCTTCATCCAAAATGACGGCATCGGGGGCCGGGAGCAGTTCCCCCAGACCGCTGTCCCGTAGCGCCAAATCGGCCATCAATAGGTGGTGGTTGACCACCACGACATCGGCTTCTTGAGCCGCTCGGCGGGCTTGAGCCAAAAAACACTCGCGCAAGCGGTCACACTCTTGGCCCAAGCAGTTATCCGAAGTAGAAGTCACCCAAGGCCAAATCGGCGCGTCTTCGGGAAGGCCGACTTCTTCGATGTCCCCGCTGTGGGTACGACCGGCCCATTGCTGGACGCGACTGAGTTGGGCGATGGTTTCCCGCTGGGGCAGACGAGCTTCTCCCTGGACGCGCTGCAAGCGGTGCAGGCACAAGTAGTTGGATCGGCCTTTAAGAAGGGCTACTTGGCCGCCCACTCCCAGAGCATCCCGCACCTCTCCTATCGAAAAAGTCGCTCCCGGCGTTATCTCCCGGAAATCCGTTAGCCAGCCGCTACAAACAGGTTTGAAATCGGTGGATGCCATGGTGCCCATCGGTCGCGGCCAGCGCGAGCTGATTATCGGCGACCGTCAAACCGGTAAGTCGGCCGTCGCCATTGATACCATCATTAATCAAAAAGGCACCGGCGTTCTGTGTATCTATGTGGCGGTGGGGCAGAAGGCTTCCAGTATCGCCAACGTAGTGCGCAAGCTGGAAGAGCACGGCGCGATGGAACACACCATCGTGGTCGCGGCTTCCGCCTCTGAATCCGCCGCTCTACAGTTCATCGCCCCCTATGCCGGTTGTGCCATGGGCGAGTTCTTCCGGGACAACGGCGAAGATGCCCTCATCGTTTACGACGATCTCACCAAGCAGGCTTGGGCCTATCGCCAAGTGTCCTTGTTGCTGCGTCGTCCTCCCGGTCGTGAAGCCTATCCCGGTGACGTGTTCTATCTCCATTCCCGTTTGTTAGAACGGGCCGCTCGCGTCAATGAAGAGTATGTGGAACGAGTCACGGAAGGCCGAGTAAAGGGACGGACCGGTTCTCTCACCGCCTTGCCTATTATTGAAACCCAAGCCGGTGACGTGTCGGCGTTCGTACCCACCAACGTTATCTCCATCACTGATGGCCAGATCTTCCTAGAAACAGACCTATTTAATGCCGGTATTCGTCCGGCTATTAATGCGGGTTTGTCGGTGTCTCGGGTGGGCGGTGCCGCTCAAACCAAGATCATCAAGAAGCTGGGAGGTGGCGTGCGGTTGGACTTAGCCCAATTCCGGGAATTGGCCGCATTCGCCCAGTTCGCTTCTGATTTGGACGAGTCCACTCGTAAGCAGATTGACCGAGGCCAGCGAGTGACTGAGCTGATGAAGCAAGGTCAGTATCGGCCTCTTTCTGTTGCGGAAATGGCTATTTCTTTGTTCGCCGCTAATCAGGGTTTCTTAGATGACGTGCCCGTGAAAAAAGTGGTGGATTTCGAACAAGCGCTCCATTCCTATCTGCGGGCCCAACACCGGAGCCTGTTAGATAAAATCAATAACAAGCCCGAGTATTCGGGGAGCGTGGAGAAAGAGATGCTGTCCGCCATTAAAGCTTTTAAGGACAGTACCACCTGGTAACTCCGGGGTAGGCGCAGGCCAATACCCTGCGCTTTTCCCAGTGACAGCCGCGCCGCCGGCGCGGTGGCTACGAGCGAGCGAGATCGAGCATGGCCGCCGGAAAAGAAATCCGTAACAAGATAAAAAGTATTAAGAGTACTCAGAAAATTACTCGCGCCATGGAAATGGTGGCCGCCAGTAAGATGCGCAAAGCTCAAGATCGGATGGCTTCATCCCGTCCCTACGCTCAACGCATTCGTGGCGTGATTGGCCATTTGGCCCATGCCCGTCCTGAGTATCGCCATCCCTATTTGGTTCCTCGGAATGAAGTGAACTGTGTAGGTTATATGGTTGTCACCTCGGATCGGGGTTTGTGCGGCGGTTTGAACAGCAACTTGCTACGCATGTTATTGAGCAAGATGCGTCAAGTGGAGAAAGAGGGCCAGTCTGTCAAACTGTCGACAGTGGGTACCAAAGGCAGTTTGTTTTTGAAGCGGATCGGCGCTGATATTGTTTCTCAGGTCAGTCACTTAGGGGATTCCCCCCAAGTAGCAGACTTAATCGGCAACGTTAAAGTCATGTTGGATGGTTATATCGAAGGTCAGGTCGATCGCCTGTACCTGGTATACAACCGTTTCGTTAATACCATGACCCAGACCCCAGTAATAGAACAGTTATTGCCTCTTCCCGCCTCTGCGGCAGACGAAGGGGTCAGTACCAATTGCTGGGATTACCTTTATGAACCGGATCCCAAAGAAGTGTTGGATCGGCTGCTGACGCGCTACATCGAATCCCTGGTCTATCAGGGAGTGGTGGAAAACTTAGCTTGTGAGATGGCCGCTCGTATGGTGGCTATGAAAGCCGCGTCGGACAACGCCGGCAACCTGATCGGCGAGCTCCAGTTGGTTTACAACAAAGCCCGCCAGGCAGCAATTACTCAGGAGTTGTCTGAGATTGTCGGCGGTGCAGCGGCGGTGTAGCGAATCGGTGGCTGCCCGTAGTGCGCCTACATTCGCTCTTTCCTCGGCTTGGTTTTCCAACCCAAATTCCAATTGATACTTGAGGGGCTCCCTACATGAGTTCTGGAAAAGTAGTTCAGATTATCGGTGCGGTGGTAGACGTAGCTTTCCCGCGTGAATTGATGCCTAAGGTTCATGACGCGCTACGGGTAGACGACGTGGGTCTGACGCTAGAAGTTCAGCAGCAGCTGGGGGATGGCATCGTACGTACCATTGCCATGGGCTCTACCGACGGGTTACGTCGGGAGATTCCCGTGACCAGCACCGGCGCTCCCATTTCCGTACCGGTGGGTAAAGCCACCCTGGGCCGGATCATGGA
>CAWUNB010000259.1:0-3200 GCA_963923745.1 uncultured Thiotrichales bacterium | reverse complement strand
TACACAAGGAGTATCGTCGGCAGCGTCAGATGTGTATAAGAGACAGCATAGACCCAAGCCGTCCTCAACACCAACCACTGCCCATTTCCAGCGGCAACAGCCTGTTCCCCGGCCAGTTTGGTGCGACCGTAAGCACCCAACGGACAAGGAGGATCTCCTTCTCGGTAAGGGGTTTGGCTGCTACCATCAAATACATAATCGGTGGAGTAATGAACTAGAGGAATGCCTAAGCGCCCACATTCTTCCGCTAAAACTCCTGGTGCTTGGGCATTTATCGCTAAGGCTAACGACTCTTCCTGCTCCGCCCGATCCACTGCGGTATAAGCCGCTGGATTGACTACCAGTGCTGGTCGCCGTTGCCTTAGTTGAGCAACCAAGTCACTAGGATTAGTAAGATCCAATTGGGAACGAGTTAACCCAACAACTTGCCCTAATGGTGCCAAGGTACGGCACAATTCATAGCCGACCTGCCCATCTCGACCGGTAACCAAAATGAGCGGCCTATCAGCATTCATAGGCAGGCAGTCGAGTTAGATCCAAATCTTTTAATGGAACACCGGCTAAGTCTTTACGGGATAAAGAAGGCTCAGTGACAGGCCAAGGAATGGCCAGAGCAGGGTCATCCCAAGCCACGGATCCTTCTGTCTCTGGATGGTAAAGCTCGGTGCATTTATAGGAAAACAATGCCGTATCGCTAGTAACACAGAAACCGTGAGCAAAACCCGGTGGGATGTATAACTGCTGATGATTTTCGGCCGAGAGAAATACCCCCACCCATTGACCAAAGAACGGTGAATGACGGCGAATATCCACAGCCACGTCATAGACTTCCCCAATTAAACAACTAACCAATTTTCCCTGGCCGAAGGGATATTGAAAATGCAATCCCCGTAGTACGCCTTTAGCAGAAAAAGATAAATTGTCTTGTACAAATTGAGTTGCAATACCAATTTTTTGATAACGCTCCCAGTTCCAGCTTTCCATGAAAAAACCCCGAGCATCACCATAAACATCAGGGGTAATTAACAATACATCCGGTAATGCAGTCGAAATGACCTTCACACCTCACCTTCTCGACGTAATAATTCCAATAAATACTGACCGTAGCTATTATTAGCCAAGGGATTAGCCAATTGAGCCAATTGATTACTGTCGATATAACCCATCCGATAAGCAATCTCTTCTGGGCAGGCAATTTTTAAGCCTTGGCGAGCTTCCACCGTTTCCACGAAATTAGACGCTTGCTGCAGAGATTCGTGAGTTCCAGTATCCAGCCAAGCGGCTCCACGCCCTAAAATCTCCACGGTTAATTGATCACGAGCTAGATAGGCACGGTTAACGTCAGTAATTTCCAATTCTCCTCGAGGAGAAGGTCTAAGATTACGCGCAATTTCAATGACTTGATTGTCGTAAAAATATAATCCAGTAACAGCAAAATTAGATCTCGGTGCAATGGGTTTTTCTTCTAAATCAACCGCACGACCCAAGCTATCAAAACTAACAACCCCATAACGTTGAGGATCTCGAACATAGTAGCCAAAAACCGTGGCACCAGTTACACGGGCACAAACTGCCTGTAGGGTAACCGCTAGGCCGTGGCCATGAAAAATATTATCCCCCAAAACCAAACAAGACGGACGCTGACCAATAAAATCAGCACCGATAATAAAAGCCTGGGCTAATCCATCTGGTCGTGGTTGCTCTGCATAGTAAAGAGACAATCCCCATTGCTGGCCATCTCCTAACAGACGCTGAAATTGAGGAAGGTCTTGATGCGTGGAAATAAGCAGAATATCCCGAATCCCAGCCAGCATTAATACCGACAGTGGATAATAAACCATAGGCTTATCGTAAATCGGCAATAATTGTTTACTTACTGCTCGGGTCAATGGGTATAACCGCGTTCCCGAACCGCCAGCTAGAATGATTCCTCGGCGTTCTGTAGATTTGACAGTAGCCATCGTCAGGTACCCCCTAAACCCAATCGCTCACCCCGGTAGGCTCCAGAAGTAACTCGCTCTATCCATTGAGTATTTTCTAGATACCACTGCACCGTTTTACGTAAACCAGTGGTGAATGTTTCTAGCGGTTGCCAACCCAATTCATCACGAATTTTACTGGCATCAATGGCGTAGCGTAAATCATGACCAGGACGATCAGCTACAAAGGTAATTAATTTAGCGTGAGGGTAATGGGGAGAATCTGGCAATAACTCGTCTAACAGTTGGCATAAAGTGTGGACTACTTCAATGTTGGTTCGTTCATTATTGCCACCGATATTATAAGTTTCTCCTAATCGTCCCTGGGACAATACAGTACGCAATCCCCGAACGTGATCGCCAACATACAACCAATCCCGCACATTTTCACCTTTTCCATAAACGGGCAACGGCTCTCCGGCTAAAGCTCGGCGAATAACTAACGGAATTAATTTTTCAGGGAACTGGTAAGGGCCATAATTATTAGAACAATTGGTGGTAACCACAGGAAAACCGTAAGTGTGGTACCAGGCCCGCACTAAATGATCAGAGGCAGCTTTACTGGCTGAATAGGGAGAATTGGGACGATAAGGAGTCTCTTCGGTAAAAAGCCCCTCCTTACCGAGGCTACCATAAACTTCATCAGTAGAGATGTGAAGAAAACGAAACAAGTCTTTCTGATCTGCGGGTAAAGCGTTCCAGTAAATACGAGCGGCTTCTAATAGAACATAAGTACCCACCACGTTAGTTTGCACAAAAGCAGCAGGACCATCGATGGAACGGTCAACGTGGGATTCCGCTGCGAGATGAAGAATCCTATTGGGACGATATTGGGAAAAAATTCGCTCCAATCCTTGAGCATCACCAATATCAACTTGCTTAAATACATAACGGGGATTACCAGCAACAACAGTCAGAGAATCTAAATTCCCAGCGTAGGTTAAAATGTCGATATTAACAACTAGACAATCCGTCTCAGTGAGATATTGACGGATAACCTCCGAGCCAATAAAACCTGCGCCCCCCGTTACGAATACAACCATCCAATTTCTCCATCAAAATCGAGATACAGCCAAACAGAGGGCAATCAAGGAACCGGGAAACACACCCAGATACAACACCACCAAACCGTTGAGGCTCATAATCAATTTATTATCAATAGCTGGGCTCAATAGAATAGATTCTTGTGGTCTGTCTCTTATACACATCTGACGCTGCCGA
>CAWUNB010000258.1:0-3202 GCA_963923745.1 uncultured Thiotrichales bacterium | reverse complement strand
GATCCTCTCTGGTCTCGTGGGCTCGGAGATGTGTATAAGAGACAGATTCATAGCGGCATCAAATTCTTGGTAAACAAGGGGGTCTAACAAAGAACGAAAATTAGCGGACTGGGATTCAAAGGTACACAGCGCCGCCATGCTTCGACGAACCAAGTTCTTCTTGAAAGCGGCTAGGGTTTCATTATCAAGGGGGAGAGCTCCACTTTGTTCTTCAGTGACCAAAGTAACTTGAGTTTGCCGCCAGCGATTCATGGTTTCAGTGAAATCATTTAGCTGGGCTAAACAAATGGCCAGCCGTTCTGCTGTTAACTGACCCATTTGAACCGCTTGTTCGGAGCGACTCGCTTCAGCGGCCAGGGTCATTGCTCCGATATTGCCGGCTTGTCCCTGTAAATTGTGGAGGAGGGCCATAGCCGTCTTAGGTTGCCCCATCGTTACCGCTTGCCCAACTTGTGCTAAGAGTTCGCCTGATCGTTCGAGAAAGCTGTCTAGCAACTTGATGAATAACGTCTTATCTCCAGATAGGCGGCAGCGCACGGCATCGGTATCAAAACCGGCCATCACAGGCCAACCATTATCCTCAGACAGTGTTTTTTCCTTTTGATATTGCCTGATTGGCAGTATCCGTTTTTGGGAACGCTCGATATGCTGGCGTATGCTATGAATAAGCCGTGTGGGATCAATGGGTTTACTCAAAAAACCATTCATACCTGCGGCCAGGGCTTGTTCGCGGTCGTTTACCGTCGCCCCAGCTGTTAACGCGAGCACAGGAAGCTCGCGATGTGTCTTGCGTAATCGCCGCGTCGTTTCATAACCATCCATTTCTGGCATCTGGACATCCATTAAAACGAGGTCAAAATCATCATCGACGCTGGTTATTTGCTGTAAAGCGGCTTTACCCGAAGAACACAGGGTTACTATTGCGCCTTGCCGATCCAGTAGCCGTTGGCACACAGCCAAGTTCATATCGCTATCATCCACTGCCAATATTCGCACGCCGGGTAAAAATTGATTGTTGGTATCTTGCAAATGACTAACATCGATTTCCTCGTCAAGGGAGGGTAGTTTATCGCCATCGGCAAACACCACTCCCAGTGGTAAATCAAACCAGAAGTGGCTTCCCTTACCCAATTGGCTATCGACACCAACCCGTCCTCCCATACGTTCAGCTAGTTGTTTGACCAAAGAAAGACCCAAACCGGTGCCACCGTATTTTCGAGTAATAGAAGCATCCGCTTGGCTAAAAGGCTGAAAAATTTTTGTAATAACTGTGGGGGAAATGCCAATACCCGTGTCGCTCACCGTGAAGCGTAAGGTAACGGTTTCGGTATTTTGATTGACAATTCCTAAATTAATAGCAATATGACCCGCTGAGGTAAATTTTATGGCGTTACTAACCAAATTAATTAATAATTGTCGAATTTTGTGCACATCCCCGGATAAAATGATTGGGTAGCCTTCCCAAGCGCTGTGTACATGAAACACTAATCCTTTTTCTTGAATTAGCGAACGGAACAAATTAGCGACATTTTGAATAACCTGCTGCGGGCTAAAGCGGACGGCTTCAATAACGATTTCACCGGCTTCAATTTTAGCTAAATCTAAAACATCATTGATTTGCGCCAATAAACTCTGGCTAGCACTTTCAATCGTCGATAATTGTTGAATCTGATCTTCATCTAATTTACTTAAGCCCAGAGTATAGGCCATGCCAATAATGGCATTTAACGGAGTACGAATTTCATGGCTCATGGTCGCTAGGAAAGCGCTCTTAGCTTGATTGGCCGCCTCAGCGGCTTCCTTGGCTTTAATTAACTCCGTTTCAATTTGTTTGACATCCTCAATGTCAGACCAATAACCAATCATTTCTTTGGCTGTGCCATTCGGAGAAAAAACTATCCGTAATCGGTCATGCACCCATCGATAATGACCATCGGGCATTTGGAAGCGATAATCATGCTGATGATAGCCACGAATAAAAATGTCTTGTAAATTAAAAAAGACTTCTTTGCGATCATCAGGGTGGATATGATCAATCCAAAAATTGGGATCTTGAGTGAATTGTTCGGCTTTAAAACCCATTAACTCTTGCACGTTTTGGCTTACAAAAATCGCGGCGTAGGGCGGTTTAGCTTGGCAGGTATAGATAATAGCGGGACTGGAAGAAAGGAGAAAATCGAGTCGTTCTTCATTTAAGCGTAATTCCATCTCCCGTTCTTTATAATGAGTAAGGTCAGATTGAATAGTAGCAACAGCGGTAACTTTTCCTTTATTATCTTTAAGAGAAAAAATAGTTGCAGCTACCGGAATTTCTGCACAACTACCCTCTTCGGTTAACGCCAGCTCCCCCTGCCAATATCCCGTTGCCATCACCGTCGGTAACGCTTCTTGGGAAATTTTATTGGCGGCCCAAGGAGGATGAAAATCGCAGATAGGGCGACCAGAAAAACTAGTCCGAATGTCATCACCAATTAATTTTCGTCCGCCGGCATTGACATACAGAGCACGACCATTTAGATCAGCAATGCCAACAAAGTCTGGGGATTGATCCAGCGCCTGTAATAATTGGGTATTACCTTCTTCTAATTTTTTTCCAGCGGTAATATCGCGAGCAATTTTTGATGTACCAATTACTTGATTTTGTTCATTAAGGATAGGGGAGATCGCTATTGAAATATGAATAATTCGACCATCTTTACAAATGCGTTTTGTTTCAAAATGCTGAATAGTTCCATTAGAATTAATATGGCTAATAATTTCAGTTTTATCGTCTATAGAATCCACTGGGAGTAATCGCACTAATGAACCACCGATCATTTCTTCGGCGGTATAGCCAAACATCTCTTCAGCCCCTTTATTCCAGGTCATCACAATACCATCAAGGGTTTCGCTGATAATCGCATCTTCCGAAGAATTGATAATGGCTTCAAAATGTCCTAATTGAGATTGCGCCTGTTTACGCTGGGTAATATCTGTCACAAAAGAAATAAAGCGTGCGGGTCGATAACTATTAGCCTCATTGTAATGGAGTACTACTTCGACAGGGAAATCCCGACCGTCCTTAGTACGATTAATGGCTTCAAAACGCATTTGTCCTAGATGACGAAATGATCGTATCGTATCAGCAAATTTTTCCTCTGAAAAACTGGGATCGATATCCGGAACACGAAGAGTTAGCATCTCTTCAATGCTGTAGCCCAAC
>CAWUNB010000257.1:0-3229 GCA_963923745.1 uncultured Thiotrichales bacterium | reverse complement strand
CGTGGGCGGGTACAGTGACTCGCTCGCGGGTTGGATGCACTTTGACCCCGCTGTAGATTTTTTGACGTAACGCAAAACTAACCCGGTAAGTCACTGGGCGTACGCCTTTATTGGCAAGGGTTACCGTACGGTTGAAGGTTTTAGGTCGAGGAATTGGTTGAAATCCCAAGTCAAGAGTAACCCCCGGATTGGCGTAAGCCAGCGCGGTAGTTGCTAACGCCCCCAGAGGGTTCATCAAGCCAGCACCCCGGCGCGTTAACGGGGCTTGTTGGTCACCGGATCGGTGGCCCAAGTACAAGTGGGGATCTGCCGTGTTCATCAGAGCGGCTTTTATCTCTATGGGCAACCAATCGGGATGGAGCTGGCGGAGTAGTGCCACTAGTGCAGTGATATAGGGTGCTGCCATGGAAGTACCGGCCATGGCTACTCCCCGATAACCGGTACCAGAAGAAGCCGCCAATACACTGTTACCAGGGGCAGTGATATCAGGTTTGGCAGTAATCCGCTGACCTAACTGGCTAATGTAGGGCACTCCCGGTCCTCGACTGCTAAAGGGAGATAAGGTATCCACTACTTCGTAATCGGGAGGGACTAATTCAGAGGTAAAAGCGATTTGCGGTGTTTCCCCGGCACCCAATGCTGTCTTGAGTGTTTCTCCGTCTTGTCTCGCAATCATTACCGTAGGTAGGGTAACTGACCGCTTCCCGGCCACGTTAATGACGAAGGGGGGGCCTGGCTGGTCGTTGCTGATAATCAAGGCGATAGCCCCTGCGCCTTCAGCATTGGCAATTTTTTGTTCAAATAAACAGTTACCCCGTTCTAATAGAACAATCTGCCCCAGCAGAGAATGGGTAAAGGGGAGATCACCATCACAGCCCCGCCCCCCGTAAACCAAACTCCCCCCCAGGGTGCTAAACCGCTCTGGTGAGGTAAATCCGGCAGAAGGAGATAGCAGATAGCCTGCCAGCTGGGCAGGACTACGAACTTCCAGGGTATGAGTGTGTTCCAGAGGAATGGAGCTAGCCACGCTGATGGCTTCCGAGCTGGCGCTGGTGCCTCCGGTGACAAAAGGCACGTCTCCGCTGTTCCCTGCCGCTCCTACGATAATACCTCCCGCTGCAATAAAGGCTGAAGCTGCCCTCGCCTCCAGGGTTTCTCCTGGAATGGACCCCTCACCACAAGAAAAATCACAACTCAGGGACAAGTTGAGAACATCTAGATGGTCCCGGGTATTACCGTCTCCATTAGGATCCATGGCCCATTCGATGGCCGCAGCCACTACCTCGCCGCTGGCTCGTCCCCGTTTACCAAAAATTTTTAGCGCCCATAACCTGGCGGCTGGAGCCACTCCCGGTGGAATAGCCCCATACCCCAAACCAGCCGCTACGCTGGCTACATGGGTGCCGTGTCCTGCAGGAAGCTGGTCATCCATGGGGTCGGGATCGGGTTGGGGACGGGCGGAACACTGGCCAGCAGTTTCATCAGCACGGGAACAATCAGGGTCATAAAGGGCACCGACAAAGTCATATCCTCCCACCACTTTCATGGTGGGAAATAATCGTTTACCCAGATAACGGTCGTCGATGCGGTTAGGATTGTTAGCCCCGTAGGCTTCCGGGGTCCCTGGCCCCCCCAATGCAACATGGAGGTAATCGATCCCCGTGTCCATTATCCCGATGTTGATTCCCCGTCCATCCAACTCTGCCGGGATAGAAATCGCCAGATTAGCCAGTGGTGAAGATGAAACCCCAATGGGGAGAGTCGCTGGGTGGTATCCCTTGCCGATGGGATAGAGTTCTTTAACTTCTGGTTGAGTGGCGATCCAAGGCAATTGATCAGAGGTGGTTTCCGCTACCACGCCATTCAGAGCCAAACGAAATCGTTGACCAACCGTGACTCCTGCAACCGTGAGGCGTTGGATCAGGGATTCCATAGCAGGCTCGGCACGCTGTCCTGGGGGCGGTTCACGGAGTGCGATGAAGACTTTGACAGGGGAAGACTCTGCAGCTGACCCCGCCCAAACAGGAATGGCAAGGATCAGCAGCACTAGCCAGGAGCAGAAGATGATTGATTGATAACGGCGATCCATACTGCCCCTGCGAATCCCCTCGATGACCAAAAGAGCAAATTAAGTGTCCTACCCAAACCAACTTATCTCAGGGGGAAAAGTGAACAAGGGGAAGTGTAACAATGATTGATACAGCATACACCGCGACGGGTGCCTTGACTGGCCTGGCGGTTGGCCTCACAGGAGTTGGCGGGGGCGCTTTAACTACACCTATTCTATTGTTGTTCTTTGGTGTTTCTCCAACGACGGCCATCGCGACTGACCTGTGGTTTGCCGCAATTACCAAATTGGTTGGGGCTAAAATTCATCATGGAGCTGGCCAAGTTGACTGGCAAATAGTTAAACGATTATGGGCTGGCAGTATTCCAATGGCATTACTAATTGTTATATTTGTTAGCTTCGGTAATCCTGTCACTAAAGTTATTTGGCTGACAAGAGCTATCAGTATCGTGGTTTTAATTACGGCTTTTGGAATGCTTTTTGCGCCCCTGTTGTGGCGGTTAGCCAAAACAAAGCGCATTGACAATCCTCAAAAATTTAAAGCCATTCAGCCAGCCCTAACCGTTCTCGGGGGTGCTATTCTGGGATTTTGTGTAGCACTAACTTCCGTCGGAGCCGGTGCTTTAGGCAGTGTGATGTTGCTTTATTTGTACCCGCTGCGTATGACCCCCCATCGATTAGTAGCGACGGACCTAGTCCACGCGATTCCATTGGCAATGGTAGCTGGAGTAGGCTATTTATTTGCTGGGATGGTAGATTGGGAAATATTGATTAGCTTGTTGTTAGGTTCTATTCCTGCTATTACCGTAGGTAGTTTATTAGCTAGAAGGATCCATGGTCGTTGGCTACAAATTATGCTGGCCATTTTGTTAATCGTTGCTGGATTTAAAACGCTGCTAGTTTAGTGGATAACTTGGAGCGCTGCCCTTTTAGCTCGCTTTTTGCTATCCTCCTCCGCTGGGGGGAGTCGACTAGACAATCGCTCCGCAATAGCGGGGAGGAAAGTCCGGGCTCCACAGGGCAGAGTGCCAGGTAACGCCTGGGGGACGTGAGTCCACGGAAAGTGCCACAGAAAATAAACCGCCTAACGCTGCTAACGCAGCCGGTAAGGGTGAAATGGCTGTCTCTTATACACATCTCCGAGCCCACGAGACCAGAGAG
>CAWUNB010000256.1:0-3237 GCA_963923745.1 uncultured Thiotrichales bacterium | reverse complement strand
GAAATGACAGGCTTCCGCGCAATTGCCGCAGTGGATACAGGATTCCAGCCACAGGGCGGTGTCACCGTAACTATCGCGGGCAAAGGCTCGTACCGCTTTAGTTACACGTTGCTGAGCGGTCAAGTCGCCTTGCATATCGTTACGGGCTTCGGGACTGAGGATTTTGAGTCCCGCATCAATGAGGACGGTGCTCATGCTTGCACCCCTTTACGCTCAAAGGCCGCGCCGATGGCATAGCGCGACGGGATGAAGAGGATGGCGTGCATCAAAGTTCCGAAGGGGAACCAGATGAGTAACAGATCCACACTCAGTAAATGCAGCCCCAGCAGGGTTTCATAGCGTGCCCCCAAGTGGGCATAAGCCAGCAACCCGGTCAGAACCGGTAGAGTCGTTAATGTCCAGGCCAGATAGTCTTCCCAGGTAGAAATAAAACGCAGGACTGGCAAGGTCAGACGGCGCAGCAGAGCAACCCCCAGGGACGCTAAGGTAATGGCCCCAGCCCACACGCTAATGGGATTAGGCAACGCTGGCCAAGAGAGACCGGTGACTTCTTGGATGAATTTAATGTGAGGGCCAAACCCCAGCATGACGATGGCGAGGCCAATGTGGAACACGTAGCCGTTAACCAGCTGCATCCGCAATGGTGCGATGAAGGGAGGGCGAGGCCAGAAGCGGGTGATGATGGTACGCAGCCCGCCTTGTACGGTACGGGTACTGCGCGGGACGGTGTGGTCAACGCGACGGGCCAGCAACAATACGCCCACCAATCGCCACAGTACGCCCACTAAGAAAATAGCTAACGCCCCCTGGAGCAGGGGACCACGGGCCAGGTCGAGCAGATTCATGGATCTCTCCCCAAGAAACCCCAACATGGTGGGGGGTAGGGTGGAATGAAACCTTAAGCCGGTGGAACGGGTTGACGAGCGGCTTCTTGCACCCCTCGGGCGTGCCACGCCACCGCTGCACCCACCACCGCTCCTGCTGCCGCCGCTCCCGCGAGGGAGGGCCGCTCGGTCCCTTGGGACAAGCTGGTATAAAAACTACCTTTATCCCAAAACGCCGGCTCAGAACAGCCTAAGCAACCATGGCCTGATTGGATGGGGAAACTGGTTCCCTCATTCCATTTCAGCGTCGCGCAGGCGTTATAAGTGACCGGTCCTTTGCAGCCTAAATTAAACAAACACCAGCCTTCCCGGGCACCGGCGTCATCAAAGGTCTTGGCAAACTTACCGGCTTCGTAGAACGGACGACGGTAGCAACGATCATGGATGGTTTCCCCGAAGAAAATCTTCGGGCGGTTGTGTAAATCCAGCTCGGGAATACCGAAAGTCAGGTAATAGGCCAATACCCCAGTGATCACCGTCGGAATGGGCGGGCAACCGGGAACGTTAATAACCGGTTTGCCCCGTAGCGCTGGGGTGGCGTTGATCACATCCTGTACCGAGACCGCTCCCGTAGGATTGGGGCGAGCCATGGGCAGACCCCCAAAAGCTGAACAGGTACCAATGGCCACGACGGCGGCGGCGTGTTCGGCCAGGCGCTTAAAGGTGGCCAGGTTAGACTGACCGCCAATGACCGAATAGGCCCCCTCCAATCCCAGGGGAATAGAGCCGTCTACCAGTAATAAGTACTGGCCCTTGTTTTGCTCCATGGCGTCGTGGAGAGCCGCTTCCGCGCCGTGACCCGAAGCGGCCAGCAAAGTCTCGTGGTAGTCCAAAGAGACGTAATCAAAGATAAGTCCCTCCACCGTGGGATCGTGGGAGCGGGTGAGGGACTCGGTACAGCCGGTGCATTCTTGGAAAGATAGCCAGATCACCGAAGGGCGACGGGCTTGCTCTAAGGCTTCGGCAATACGGGGAATCAGGGCGGGGGGCACCGCCATCAGGGAAGCGGTTGCTGCGCAAAACTTGAGAAAGCCACGGCGCGTCACCCCGTGGTTCCTTAGTCGTTCGCCCAAAGTCTCGTGGTCAGACATAGCAGCATCTCCTTATGTGGGAGGGGTGTCTACGGCGCGGCAAGTTGTTCGGCCAAACGCACTGCCGCTTCCGCCACGTCCCCAGATTGGGCCTGGAGTAGGGCGGGGAAGAAAGTCACTTCAATGGAGCGGGCCAACAAAACGCCATCCGGGTTGTAGTGTTCAACCCACCACACGCCTGGATAACGGGTTTCACGGAAATGACTCTCCCCAAGGGCAGACAAGCGAGCGACCACTTCCCCGTCGCCGAGGGTGGTGCGTAACTGGTCTAGTTCTTGGGAAGCGAGGGGAAGACGAAGAAGATCAAGGGTGCTAATAGTCCCATCCTGGACTAACCGCGCCAGCGCGTGGCGAACTTCATGAAGGAGAGGGAGAAGGTTACCGGTAGCGGGCGCATCCACCACCAGCCCAACCCCACCAACGGGGTGCCCGAACATCGACGTAGCGACTCTCGGTTCTTAGGAGAACCAGCATATTAGTAGCTACCAAAATAATTGCGTTGACATTGGTCAGTCTCTTTTTGGGGAGCTTTCACAATTTAATATCTTCATGCGGCTTTCCATAAAGCGGGTTGAAGATTGGAATGCGATTGAGGGGGCGCGGCGGAGGGTGTCGACCCGAGACATACGGGAATCTGTGCGCTGGAGACGATCTCGCCGGGCAGAGCGACCACTTTTTCAGCGGGATTGGTATGCCGGATATGCACGCTGTGTTCCCACGCTCCTGCGTGGAATGCATAAGACTTACCATTAAACACAGGAATTCAGTGCAATACCGTCATAGGGATAAAATGTGGTAATGCCAGGTGTTTATTTTATTTTGTAGCGACTTCTGCTCATCGTTCAACCTCCGTATGCATTCCCACGCGGGAGCGTGGAACGAGCAAGAAATAGTGAGGTTAACGAGGATGGCTAAGAGTGGAGCTTGGCTGCTTACCGATTGGCAAACATACTAAACGGCTCTATAATTTACAATTATACTAATAAATTAAAGTATCGACGTAGATAGAATTTATGCCGATAATTTAGACCTAAATTCAGGGGTACCCAGTTCTACTAAAATCCCTCCCAGTGGCACTGGCTGAATGGCAAGCACTGGATGGTCCTGTGAAGGAAATCTTGCGAAAATTGAGAAAAGAAAATTAAATAACCATGGATATTTTATGAAGATAAAACCTTTTATGAAATGGGCGGGTGGAAAAACTCAGCTTATTGAGCTGTCTCTTATACACATCTCCGAGCCCACGAGACCAGAGAGGATCT
>CAWUNB010000255.1:0-3237 GCA_963923745.1 uncultured Thiotrichales bacterium | reverse complement strand
TATGTTGGATGACTGGCATAGGCCTGCGTGGCACACTAATATCAACAAAATTATAACGTGCCACCAAATGGGTTAATTCTACATTATTTTTAATTTTAAGTTTATCAAAAAGTCGATATCGATAAGTATTAACAGTTTTTGGACTTAAACAAAGCTGATCAGATATTTCAGATACCTTTAGTCCATTAGCGACCATCACCATAATTTGGATCTCCCGATGAGACAATTCATCAAACGGGGAACGGGTACCACTTTCAACATGCTCAAGGGCCATATTTTGAGCTACTTCAGCACTAATATAACGTCTCCCAAAATAAACGGTACGCACAGCATTAACCATCTCTTCCACTGAACACCCCTTAGTAAGATAACCAAGGGCTCCTGCTCGAAGTAAACGAGTAGGATAAGGTTCTTCTTTATAAACCGTCAAAACAACTATTTTGATGGTTCCATCAACAGATAACAACCGTCGAGTAGTTTCAAATCCTCCTATGCCTGGCATGTTTAGATCCATAATAATCACATCAGGATGTTTTTGTTTTACAGCAACAATTGCTTTTTCTCCATTACTAACTTCGTCAATAACTCGGATTCCAGGAGTTTCTTCGAGAAGATGTCTAATTCCACTACGCACTAAATCGTGATCATCAACCAATAAAATATTAATCATCACTTTTCCCCTTTATCAAAAAAACATGCTTCCAAAGAATACGGCTTTAATTTCTTAGGAAACCATGCTGACATAAGAAATGATGCCCGTAAAATATACCGGCATTAATGAATATATTCATACCATAAAAAAATTAACACCTTCCCCTAAGGAATATATTTAACACGAAAAGTATCGTTGTTCAATAAGCCAATCTTCACCAATTATTCAACGATTAACAGGGGGACTCCAGATTGGGAGTCCCTGTAGCCCGAGGGGGTGGGGGGAAGGGGAACAGGTCTCGTTCTCCTGGGCCATTTCTGTGGCATAATACGGGTCTCACCGCTTTAAGGGTCCCTTGGCTTTTTCCTCGATATCTCTATGGTTCGCTTGTTATTCATCAGTATTTTGCTAATCGCCACCCTGGTGACTTCTCCCCTCTACGGAGCAGTAGCCGATCATTGGATCCTGGTGGATGTGGGAGCCCATACCTTAGCGGTTTACCGGGGAGAAACGCTGGAGCAGCTCTATCCTCGGGTGGCTATCGGTCGCAGCGGTGCTGCTAATGAGCGCCGTCGAGGAGATGGGGTTACTCCAACGGGAGAGTTTCATATTACTCGGATAGATCGGGCCTCTAAGTTCCAAATTTTTATGGAACTGGATTTCCCCAATGAGGAGCATACCGAGCGGGCTTACCAACACCGACTAATCGATCTGGACACCTACTACAGTATCCGCATGGCGTTACGGGATGGGCGCTTACCTCCCCAGAATACCCCCCTTGGGGGAATGATTGGCATTCATGGTTTGGGGCAAGCGGCAGCAGATATCCACCGCTCCTTCGATTGGACTCAGGGGTGCGTTGCCCTCACCAACAGTGAAATTGAACAACTGGCCAGTTGGGTAAGGGTAGGAACACGAGTTGTTGTCCGCTAGATGTTCGGTGTATGTGTCATGCTTATTGCATTTTTATCCCAGCGGACCCTCTAAAGAATTTGCTCAGGTTAGTTTTAACCGAGCTGTAACGGCACCAACGCTGGGTGCCGCACTTTCCTTGCCCTGCTTCAG
The DNA here is from genome assembly GCA_963923745.1 of uncultured Thiotrichales bacterium. Taxonomy (GTDB): domain Bacteria; phylum Pseudomonadota; class Gammaproteobacteria; order CAIRSR01; family CAIRSR01; genus CAWUNB01. The sequence continues at coordinate 1,520 of CAWUNB010000255.1, read as the reverse complement.
TGCAGGGCTCCAGCGCGTTAACCACTTGTAACAGGAGTCACTTAGATGTCCCTTGCTAACGTTGTTAAGTTTTCCGCTGTTGCTTTGGCTGTTAGTTTAGCGGCTGGCTGCGCCTCCGGTCCCGAAGCCAAATTGGCTGATGAAACCCGCCAAGCCCTGGAGACAGCCCGTCAAGCCAGCCAGGCTGCGGCTGAAGCCAATCGCAAGGCCGACGCCGCCATGCGGGCTGCCGAGCAAGCTAATGCTTGCTGCGAAGCCAACACGGAGAAGTTGAGCCGGGTATTCAAGAAATCCATGCTGAAGTAATTGCTGCAGCCCTGGGGGGTAGCTCCCCCAGGGAGTCGATCTATTAAGGTATTTCCCCACCAACTGGTAATGGAATTCCCCGTTTTTCCGTCACTACTTTACGAATAGCTTCTTTATCCACTCGATAGCGCCGTCCTTCCACCGCTTTGGCCAGCACATTAATGACAGCACTGGGATCGTTAGCTGCGGGCTCGCTTTCCTCCAGAGCCGGGTACGCTTCCAAGTACAGCGTTCCTGCTAACCAACCGGCCTTATAGGGCTGATCCAATAGACGTACGGGTGTTCCCACTACCACTTCTTTGTACAGTGCCTCAATATTTTCTGGATACATGCGAATACAACCATGGGTAACTCGCATTCCAATACCCCAGGGTTTGTCGGTACCGTGAATCAAGTAACCTGATACCCCTAAACGCAGGGCATATTGGCCTAAAGGGTTGTCCGGTCCGGCAGGTACCACATCGGGTAAAATATCTCCCTTGGCGGCATGTTCCTTCTTGATGGATTCTGGAGGAGTCCAAGTGGGGTCTGTTACCTTGGAAGCAACTCGGGTTAATCCCAGAGGAGTGCGCCAATCTAAACGGCCAATACTAACGGGATAGGTAATGACCTTAGGTGCTTCTCCCTTAGCTGGCTTGGGGAAATAGTACAATCGCATTTCCGGCAAATTCAGTACGACGCCTTCCCTTGGTGCGTCTGGTAGGACGTAGCGTTTAGGTAGAACCACAGTGGTACCGGAACCAGGCAACCAAGGATCCACTTTGGGATTGGCCTGAGTGATTTGGTCAAATCCTAGGCCGTGACGACGGGCCAAATCGGAGAGAGTATCTTCATGGTCAGCTCGCACACTGAGAACCTGACCAATAAGATTGGTATCTTCGGGAGGTAATACATAACTTTCTGCTTGAGCCAGGGATGCGATCAGTGAAGTCACTAAGAGGAAAGAACGAAGGGACACAGTGCGACCTATCTGGAGGATGGTTGTTCAGGTTGGACTCCGTTCCTGATGGTTAGCCGGCGCTAAATATTTAGGTCTGCGTTGACTTCTGGTCATGAATAGCACCGGAATCGGGGTAAATTCAAGCCCTAATTGATGGTGTAAAGTGGCTATCCAGAAGAACTTCTCTAAAATAACTACTGCCAAACCAAACGCGCTAAGCCAATACAGACTACGCTATGGGTGCGTAATTTAAGTTTTGCGCCATAAGTGGCCT
>CAWUNB010000254.1:0-3262 GCA_963923745.1 uncultured Thiotrichales bacterium | reverse complement strand
GATCCTCTCTGGTCTCGTGGGCTCGGAGATGTGTATAAGAGACAGGGCTTTAGTCGCTCAAGCCAAACAGTTAGCCATTCGCCAAAAAACACCAGATAATGTTGAATTATTGCCAAAAGTAGGACTTGAAGATATTTCCTCTGAATTATCCGATCCGATTGGTGAATTCTTAACAGTAGGTACACTACCGGTTGCTTGGTACAACCAAAGCGGCGATGGTTTACTATATCAAAGTTTAATAGTTGATATTCCGGCGTTAAACGATGAAGAATGGTTAGATTTATCTTTTTATGATTATTATTTGACAGAAATGGGTTGTGGAGAACGGGATTATTTAGCTAATCAGACTTACTGTTCAACCGTTACTGGTGGTATACATTCTAGTTATCGATTGAATACAAGCCCTGATGATTTTAATACCATTTATCAGAATTTTTTTATTATGGGTGACGCCTTAGTGCGTAATAAAATTCCTTTGACTAAATTATTGAGAGAAACTCTACAGCAACCCCGTTTTGATGAGCTACGGCTATTACGTGAATGTGTTTCCCGTTCTCGGATTAATCACGAGTCTACTTTATCTAGTAGTGCCCTCTCCTTTGCACGGTTAACCGCAGGTGCCGGATTTTCTATTATAACTGCATTGAATAATCGATTGAATGGACCTATTTCATTACACTATTTGCAGGAGCTGGATGATCGATTAAATGATAAAAACGAGTTAGTCGCTTTTGCCCATCGTTTGACTCGGTTAGGCGAGCGTCTTGCTAATGCTCCCCGGCGACTTTTGGTGATAGGGGAAACCCAAGAACGAGAAACAACTCTGGCGGCAGTAATGGCCATTTGGGGTGAAGCAAGTGCTGTTATCCAAAGTGAGGAAAAATTAACCTTTCCTCTTACCACAGGGCCAGTGCGAGAAGGCTTAGTGTTACCCGTCACGGTCAATTACTGCGTTAAAGCTTATCCCACTGTTCCTTATGGTCATCCCGATGCGCCCGCTTTGCAGGTACTGGGTTCATTGTTGCAAAGGAATTATCTCAACCAGTTAGTCCGGGAGCAGGGAGGGGCCTATGGTGTCAACGCTTATTACAGTTCTACTGCTGGCCTGTTCTATTTTACGTCGAACCGGGATCCTGAATTGGGAAAAACTTTGCAAGCATTTGACCATTCTCTGGAATGGCTAGTCCATGCTCAACCTCGCCAATTAGAAGAAGCCATTCTTAATATTATCAAGCATCTTGATCACCCAGTTACCCCTGTCCAAGCCGCTACTTCTAGCTACCTAAATAGCCTGAAGGGTTGGACAACTGAACGATATTTGGAGCATCGATCCCGCCTTTTGAGCTTGTCTCTGAATGATTTACGAGAAGTAGCTAATCGTTGGTTAGTACCGGATCGAGCCAGTGTCGTAGTGGCATCGAATCGGCAAACGCTAGACCGGGAAGGAGAACGACTAGGATTAGTCGTGAAGTCCGTGTGAAGCTGAAACAATCAACCCAGATGTATCGAAGACAGATTTACCCGATCACAACCCATCGAGGAGTATTAACTATGAGCATTAAATGGCAATCTAATAACCTATACAAACTAGGCTGTGATTTTTTAGCGAAAGTGCTAACCAATATGGGTTGGTGCGAAGAATCGTTTGTCCAGTTCGGTGAAACTGGTACAGGTAAAAAGCCTAATTATCAAGTGAAGCTACCTAGCGGTGTTACTAGAGTTTTATTGGGATCCTCCCATGATACGTCGGCTAAATTTGACAAATTTTATCATGGCCGTATTTCCAAACTATTCACCTTAGCGGAAATAAAAGCGGCTTATGATGCGGCAGGCTATAAAAAATAGGTTACTTCACTAGCCTATTATTTTCTAAGCCGTGAAGTGAACGGTTTTAGAAAAATTAACCGATAGGTATTCCCGCTCCCTGAGTAAAATCGAAGGGAGTGGGAAATAAAAAATGAAAACTAAGCAAGCCTATTTCAAGAGGGGATTATAAAATGACGATGGTCTATTTAACTATTCATCGTTCAGCCCATACAATCGGCGGTAATTGTATTGAAATTACTACTTCTGAGGGACACCGCTTAATTTTAGATGCCGGGCGTCCATTAGATGCGCCAGTAGAAATGACAACGGGCCTAATCCCTTCTAGCCTTGATATTAATACTCCTATTGATGGTCTACTGCTTTCTCATTCTCATCAAGACCACTATGGTTTATTAAATGAATTACCTATTTCCTGGCCTGTTTTTTGTGGTGAACCCAGTGAAAAATTGATACGTCTTACCGCAAGTATATTTGGTGATCCACCCAAACAAGTATTTCGTCATTGGCAAAGCGAAATCCCTTTTACGCTTGGTCCTTTTACCATTACTCCTTATTTAACGGATCATAGTGCCTTTGATGCTTACATGTTGCAAGTGGATGTCCACGGTCGTCGTTTGCTTTACTCGGGAGACTTTCGGATACATGGCCGAAAACAATCGTTAGTAAAGAAAATGTTAGCTAATCCTCCCAAAAAGGTAGATATTCTTATTATGGAAGGAACGAATATCGGTAGTGATAAACCCTGTTTGTCCGAGTCCGATCTTGAAACTGAATTTACTCAGCTACTGCAAACGACACCAGGTCGAGTATTCGTAGGTTGGTCGGCTCAAAACATTGATCGCACCGTTACTTTATTTAGAGCCTGTAAGCGTACCAATAGAACAATGGTTGTTGATCTTTACGGCGCAGAAGTATTAGAAACTTTAGCAGCACATGCTAATATTCCTCGGCCAGGGTGGCTTAATTTGAAAGTAGTTGTTACCAGTGGATTGAGTAAAATCTATAATAAAAAAGGACAGAGTGATTTTATCGAAAGAATGGTTAAACAGGGTATTGCTGCCAAACGTCTCTGTGATAACAAAAGGCAATGGCTTATCATGACTCGATCTTCTCTAATCAGAGATTATCAACGCAATAATGTTATTCCCACACCAGAAGATGTTTGGTCGTGGTCTATGTGGAGTGGCTACTTACAAGAGGAACGAGGACAAATAATACAATCTTGGTTTGAAAAAACAGAGTGCCCGGCAAAACATATCCACACCAGTGGTCACGCATCACCAACTGACTTACAAGAATTTGCTGAAAAAATTGCTCCCCGTTTTTTGGTACCGGTTCATGGAATAGCCTGGGATGGGGAAAATACGGTGGGTTTTCCGGCAATACAGCGTCTTGCTGATGGTGAAAGGTTTAGCATTCCTACCACAAATTCTGA
>CAWUNB010000253.1:0-3270 GCA_963923745.1 uncultured Thiotrichales bacterium | reverse complement strand
ACACAAGGAGTATCGTCGGCAGCGTCAGATGTGTATAAGAGACAGGGGTAGGGAGACAGATAGTGAGGGATCTGCGGGGATTAATGTTTCAACACTTACTAGTACTGCCAACGGCTTTTTTCCACGATCAACATTCCGGGGGATTACTGGCTAAGCTTACCTATGATGTGGAGCAAGTAGCTGATGCTTCTACCAATTCAGTTACCATCCTAGTGCGGGATAGTTTCACCACAATTGGCCTATTGGGGTGGATGTTTTGGCTCAGCCCTCGTCTTACGCTAACTTTTTTAATAATGGGGCCGGTCATCGGTGTTTTAGTAGTTCAAATTAGCCGCCGCTTCCGTCGTTTGTCCCGGCATATTCAGACTTCGGTAGGAGATATTACCCAGATAGCCGGAGAAAGCATTGAAGGCCACGGGGTAGTGAAAATTTTTGGCGGAGCTGATTACGAAAGCCAACGTTTTGCTGCCGTGAATGAACGCAACCGCCGTCAGGTTATGCGCTACATGGCTACCAACGCTTCTAGTGCTCCGGTAACTCAGCTCGTTGCCTCCCTCGCCCTGGCTATGGTGATTTACTTGGCTACCTTGCCGGGGCTGATGGAAGCCATTAGCGTGGGTACTTTCATGTCTTTTATGGCGGCCATGATGTTGCTGTTGCCCGCCATGAAACACCTCACCACGGTAAATGCCAATATTCAACGGGGGATTGCCGCCGGTCAGAGTGTATTTGATTTGCTAGCACATCCTCCTGAAGCCGATAAGGGGCAAGCTACCCTAGTCCGGGCTCGAGGGCAGGTGGAGTATCGGGGAGTGAGTTTTGGCTATCCTGCTGGAGCAAAACTGGCTCTGGAGGAGATTAATCTGCGAGTCGAGCCGGGGGAAACAGTAGCGTTGGTAGGTCGTTCAGGGAGCGGAAAGACAACCTTAGCCAGCTTACTTCCCCGTTTTTACGACCTATCAACGGGGGATATCTACCTGGATGGTCACGATATCAGGGAGCTGTCCTTAACCAGTTTGCGGGAGCAACTGGCCCTTGTCAGCCAACACGTTACCCTGTTCAACGACACCATCGCCAATAATATCGCCTATGGCCGACTGGGACGGGCCAGCCGGGAAGCTATTATTGAGGCCGCTCAAGATGCAGGGGCGATGGATTTTATCAACGCCCTACCGGCTGGATTAGATACTTTGGTGGGAGAAAACGGTGTCCGTTTATCTGGCGGCCAACGACAGCGCCTCGCTATCGCCCGCGCTTTGCTCAAAGACGCGCCGGTTCTCATTTTGGATGAAGCCACTTCGGCGTTGGACAGCGAATCAGAACGCCATATTCAACACGCCTTAGAACGACTCATGCGTCGCCGCACCACGCTAGTTATTGCCCATCGTCTCTCCACTATCGAAGGGGCTGACCGTATTGTGGTACTCGATCAGGGACGGATTGTGGAAACGGGCAATCATGCCACTTTATTAGCCTTAGATGGCCACTATGCTGCTCTCCATCGGTTGCAGTTTCGAGATTCAGCAACCAGTTAGCCCATTAGCCTTTAGCTGCCCGCCCGGCTTCACGAGGACAGAGCGGATCCTCTACAAGGTGCCACCCGTGAGGATCAGCTAAACTTTTAACCAAGGGTAAGCAACCCATACTACCATCCAGGTCAGGGCCGTTTCCGTAGAACAAGCCATCCCGTTCATTGGGATTGTGAATACGGTAGCCTATTAGCTCCGCAAGAAACTTACCAATTTCGTAATGGGTGGGAGTCTCCAGTTCTCGAGCTTTAGCTACCGCCGCCTGAGTTTCCGAGCCGATACCATAAAATAGAAAAGGTACTCGTAAAATATCCGGTTCTAAAAGTCCATGACCATATTTACCCCCCTCTCCCATCATTTCACCGTGGTCCGAAGTAAATATTAGATAGGTTGGGCGATGAGTTTTTTGTTGGATGTGCTGCAAAATCGCTGTCAGTAGATAATCGGTATAACCAATGGAATTATCGTAACTATTGCGGGTATAATTATCCCGATTGGTTTCATGGATCGGATATTTTTCGAAGCGGGATGGATAGGCCTGCTCATAGGGGCTGTGGGAATTGCGCTGGTGGAGCACAATAAATGAGGGATGAGTCAAATCAATAGTCGCTAAATGCTCTAACAACATGTCATCTTTTAGACGTTCATATTGATCTGGAACATCCTGTTTAGTCACAAAATAATCAGCATACTCCGTCCCCGAATAGGTCATTAGGTTAGGATTCTGCGCAGAAATAAAATAAGTAGCCATACCCCGCTCCTTAGCAAGCTTGAGTAGATTGCTCTCGTAGCGAGTTAAATGACTAATATTACCTGGTTCTCGTTGGATATTAAAAAAAGCCGGTAGTGATACCTTGGTAAATACGCCACTGGCAATAGCCCGCTGGTAGACAAATTGAGGATCTACTTTAAGTCTGTCTAAATTGGGAGTGGTTGGTCGCTCATAACCAAATAAGCTCATATGCTGGTAGGTCAAACTTTCCCCCATCACCACCACTACAGTGGGAAGTTCCTCCAAGGCCAATTTTTCTACTTGGTAAGGTTTGAATGTAACGCGCTCCTTCCTATCTTTTCCTCGTAGAGTATGGCCAAGGTAATAGGCGGTAACCATCCATGTATTGCGAATTGAATAGGCTGATGGACTAGGATAAAAAATTTGTGATTTTGGTGACAGGTATGCCCGATAAGGTAAATAAGCCAGCAGTAGCAAAAGTAAAAAACCTGCTAAAGGAAACTGAACAGTAACAGCGCGACTCTTTATCCAAATCCAGTAGAGAAAACCACTTGTGGTGAGCACTAAAAGTAGAGGTACTGCCATATAAGGAACAACTGCTATCAGGGTTTGTTGTATCTCTTCCCATTCTTCAAATAAAAAGCTGGCTTCGTGGGGGGAAATGAGGGTACCAAAATAAGCAAAATGCAGAAATTGGGCTAACTGCATAAAACTAACAAGGCCTATAAATAATAATGCAGTTACTGGATGTCTTAGAGCGAGTAGCAGTACTCCCAAAAACCAGCTAACAGCAAATGCTTCACGATAGAAGTGAATTAAATAATTAGCCTGTAACCAATGAAATAAGTGATCGGGTAATATAATAAGAATGGCTACTAAAACAGCAAGGTGGATATGCCAAATAATCTTCCTAGCTAGGGCCATTCTTTTCATCAAAGTCCCCGAGAAACCCTGCCCTTTAGGGCGGGGAGGAAAGGGGACGGTTTTCTATGTCCCGTTAAAAATTTA
>CAWUNB010000252.1:0-3277 GCA_963923745.1 uncultured Thiotrichales bacterium | reverse complement strand
CGCCCTTGCCACCCATAGTTGTGGCAATAGCGAGTTATGTATCCGAGCACCTGCCTTATTACTTCACCCTCTTACTGCTTTAGGGCTTTACCTCAGCGGTCGCTGGCTATGGACAGAGCGGGAAGGATTATTAGCTGCAACAATCTACCTCACTCTCCCGCTGGTCTATGCCGGTTCTTGGGTGATATCCACCGACACGTTGTTGCTGGCAGCGTGGAGCTATGCCCTGGCTGGGTTGGTCCGAGCCCTTGAGTACAATCAATGGCACCAATGGCTGACGATGGGATTAGCTATCGGGATAGGGTTGCTGGCCAAATACACCATGGTGGCGTTTCCCCTATCCCTCTTGCTGTACCTGCTAATAACGCCTAATAAACGCCACCAGTTAGCGAATCCTCGGTTGTGGATTGCCCTAGGATTGGCATTGCTAGTGTTATCACCTAATCTGCTATGGAATGCCCACCACGGTTTTATCAGTTTTCACCATACAGCGGAGAAAGCAGGGGTACGCCAGTGGGGGCTCCATTGGGATGAGTTAGGCGAATTTGTTGGCGGCCAGTTATTGGTATTTGGGCCGGTGCTAATTCCAGCGTTGGTTCGATCCATGGGTCGAGAGACGATTTCCCAGCGGGTTTTTCTCGCCAGTTTAGGTTTCCCTCTACTGCTAGGAATGATCCTTCAGTCGCTGATTTCTCAAGCAAACGCCAACTGGGCAGCTCCAGCTTACCTGTCCTTAACTCTACTAACGGCGGCCTGGCTGGCTAATCACCCTCGGTGGTTAGCCGGTGCGTTAGTAATTAATATTGCGATAGGGACTTTAGGTTATCACTACGATGGGTTAGCCCAATCCCTGGGAATTACTTTGCGTCGCAGTCAAGACCCATACGCTCGGTTGCGGGGTTGGCATGAATTGGGTCAACAAATTCAGACACTATTGGACCAGCATCCGGGGGCTGGTTTATTAGGAGATGACCGAGCAACCCTGGCGGAATTGGTCTATTACCTCCGTCCCCATCCCCGGGATGCTGTCGTTTGGAATCCTCAGGGTAATCGATCCAGTCAGTATCATTTAAAAGCAGATATCGCCGATCACCCTCGGGGTGAACGGATCTTTGTCGCTCGCTACGGCAAGTTGAGTGAACTGATTGGTCATTTTGCTGCAGTGGTGGACCTAGGATCCGTTCGGGTTGTGACTCACCCCGATGCGGCTCGGGAATACCAAATTTTTTTGGTACGGGACTTCAGTGGCTATGGCCAACCTCCCCAGATACCACCATCATAGGCGGAAACCTGAGGAGACAGGGTAGGCTGTAGGACAAAGGCGGTGTTACAAATAACGCAACCAGATATAAAAGTGGCTGATGGCTACACTACCCACCATGAGGGGAAAAGCCACCAAAGTGAAAGTCATAAAGCGAATCGGCTGGCCTCCACGTTCTGATAGCCCTGCTACTACCAGATTGGCACTAGCGCCCACTAAAGTCCCGTTTCCTCCCAGGCAAGCACCAAGGGAAAGGGACCACCATAGCGGTTCTAGCCGATCTGGGCCAAAAATATTTCCCATGTCATGAATAACGGGGATCATGGTGGCAACAAAGGGGATATTGTCCACCACGGCGGATAGAACGGCTGATCCCCACAGAATAGTGGCAGCTGTCATGGCATAGTCGCCATGGGTCACTTCTACGATCCAAGCTGCCAGAATATCTAAAGCACCCGCCTTATTAATAGCGGTTACCATAATGAATAACCCGACAAAGAACATAATGGTTATCCACTCTACTTCGCCGTAAACCCGGTGAATATCCTGAGTCCGCTCTTCGCCTTCTTTATCATAGGAGTATAACAACAACAATAATGCCGCTCCGAACATGGCAATCGTTGCTGGGGGTAATCCCAGGGCATGACTAACAATAAATCCAAATATCACTAAGCCAACTACAGCTAACGATTGTTTAAGAAGCTTGTAATCGAGGATAGCTTTCCTTTCATCAAAGGCCATCAATTGAGCTTTATTTTCTGCAGTAGCCCGCATTTGCCGTCCCCAAAGTAGCCAAATAGGAAAAAAGCTGACGAGCATAATTATCGCTACGATAGGGGTCAGATTGACGATGAATTGATTGAAAGAAAGATTGGCTGCGGAACCAATCATAATATTGGGTGGATCACCGATGAGAGTGGCTGTACCTCCAATATTAGAAGCAATAATAGTGGAGAACAAATAAGGATAAGCGGATACTGCCAGAGCATCTGCGATCAGTAATGCCACGGGGGTTATTAATAATACTGTAGTAACATTATCTAGTAACGCAGAGAAAATAGCCGTAACCATGGCTAGTACTACTAATACTTTCCAAGGGTCTGCTTTCACTAATTTAGCAGAAACAATGGCAACATATTGAAATACCCCAGTTTTTTGTGTAATACCAACAATAATCATCATCCCAATAAGAAGGCCAATGGTATTGAGATCTATCCCGCTAAAAGCTTCATCCTGAGTTAATACTCCAAACAATACCATCAGGCAGGCCCCTAATAGAGCCGTAATGGAGCGATTAATTCGCTCGCTAATGATAATGCCATAAGCAGAAATGAAAACCGTTAGAGACATTACCAAAGGAGATAACCCTAAAATAACTTGGGCGGAGGAAGTGCTTGCCGTCATGTTATTAAACCCCCGCTTTCTGCATTAAGTGATCTACTAAAGCTCGACGGCTTAAAACTCCTAGCAATTTTCTGTTACTGTCTACAACCGGCAATGGTGAGTGAGTTTGGCTTAATAACAAAGCCGCTTCCATGAGGGGGCAGTTTTCCTCCAAAGTATGAATATCAAAATGGGCTACAGTGGATACTGGCTGATTTTTCAGGGCTTTAAGACGCCCTGTTAACATCGTAGTCGCATCTCCAAGAAAGGATAAATCACTTAATTTATGATGGGGTAATGATGCGCTAACAGGCATAATTACCATAAGAATATCGTTTATACTAACAATACCCAAGACCCCTTTTTCACTACATACTGGGGCATGGTTGACTTGTTTATCCACTAAAAAATGCAGAGCTTCGATAATGGGTGTCTCGGGTTTCAGACACGGAGGAATAGCCGCCAGCGGAATGCCTTTTATGCTCATGGAGGGCCTCGTTGCGTTGCAGTATTAAAGTGGAGCAGAGGGGATGCTATCACCCGTGTAGTTTCTGCAAAGCAATAAGTTCCGTTCTAATAGCGCGACTAATACCGGGAAAATTCCATATTCAACTCTGAGCTACATGGCAGCTA
>CAWUNB010000251.1:0-3281 GCA_963923745.1 uncultured Thiotrichales bacterium | reverse complement strand
CCAAGCTAGAGCAGAAAACTGGTAAGGGATTTGGTTCTGCCACTAATCCTTTGTTGGTATCAGTTCGTTCTGGATCAGCTATTTCTATGCCAGGGATGATGGACACTATTCTTAATCTGGGGCTTAATCCTAATACCCTACAGGGACTTATCAATCAAACTCGTAACGAGCGTTTTGGTTATGATGCTTACCGGCGTTTTATTCAATTATTCGGTAAGGTTGCGTTAGGAATACCGGATGAAAAATTTGATCATCAATTTTCTGAAATAAAGGCGCGAGCCAATGCTAAGGATGATGTTGATCTGGGGACAGCAGATCTCCAAGAGGTTGCGCAACGATTTTTAGCTGTTGTAAAAGAACATACTGGACGGGATTTTCCTGAGGATCCTTACGAGCAATTACAAATTGCTATCGCCGCTGTTTTTAATTCTTGGAGCGGTAAACGAGCGGTAGACTATCGGCGGGAATTTAAGATCACTAAAGACGTGGCTAACGGTACAGCAGTTAATATTTGTACTATGGTTTTTGGCAATATGGGTAATGATTCTGCTACCGGAGTCGCATTTACTCGAAATCCCGGTACTGGCGAAAATGAATTCTTTGGTGAATATTTAGTCAATGCTCAAGGTGAAGATGTTGTAGCAGGCATTCGCACTCCTAAACCTGTGGCAGAAATGAAACATGAAATGCCTGAGATTTATCAACAATTGGTGGATCTGCGGCATCGTTTGGAAACTCATTACAAAGAAGTGCAGGACTTTGAATTTACCATTGAAAAAAATGTGTTGTATTGTTTGCAAACCCGCAATGGTAAGATGAACGCTTATTCTCAGGTACGAACCTCTGTAGAAATGGAAGCAGAAGGATTAATTGATCGCCGCCAAGCGCTGTTGCGTATTCGTCCGGAAGATCTAGAGCAGCTGTTATTTCCTCGTCTCGACCCTAAAGCTAAAGTGGATGCTATTGCTACCGGTTTGCCAGCGTCACCAGGAGCGGCGTTTGGCCATATCGTATTCGATGCTGATCGTGCAGAAAGTCAAGCTAAATTAGGTACTAAAATTATTTTGCTTCGGGAAGAAACCAAACCAGAAGATATCCACGGTTTTTTTGCCGCCCAGGGTATTTTAACTTCAAGAGGTGGAAAAACTTCTCATGCTGCCGTAGTAGCACGGGGTATGGGGAAACCTTGTGTAGCAGGGGCAGAGGGTATTCATGTCGATGTACAACTCCGTAAAGCCTTTGTCGGCGATAAAGTACTTGCGGAAGGGGATCTCATTACCATCGATGGGGGTAGTGGCAAGGTTTACCTGGGAGAAGTACCGTTAGTAGAAGGCGAGTTCACTCGAGAACTTACCACTTTATTGTCTTGGGCTGATGAAGTCGCAACCCTTAAGGTTATGGCAAATGCCGATACTCCAGAGGACGCTCAACGGGCCCTTAATTACGGTGCCATGGGTATTGGTTTATGTCGTACCGAGCGAATGTTTAATGCGGTGGAACGGTTACCCCTGGTCGTAGAAATGATTATGGCTGAGGGTCTGGCTGCTCGAGAGGAAGCACTGGCTAAGTTACTTCCCATTCAACGCCAAGATTTTATTGATCTATTTACTGTCATGGCACCTCGCCCGGTAACGGTGCGGCTGTTGGATCCCCCCATCCATGAATTTCTGCCTTCTGAACAACAGCTGCTGGCAGAGCTTGATAATCTCAAGAATCTGCGAGCCACAGCGAAGGGTATGGACCAGATTACCGATACTCTGCGGCTATTGGATCACACCGCAGCGGAGCAGGGAGAAACGGCCCTTAAGCCAGTTTTGCTGAGTCTGCATCGCTTAGTCGATAGCGGGGCGGATGAGCGATTGCTGGCAGAGAAAGAGCGGATGTTGCGTAAGGTCCGGGAGCTCCACGAAGTTAATCCCATGTTAGGTCATCGTGGAGTGCGTTTGGGAATTAGCTATCCGGAGATCTATCGGATGCAAATCCGGGCTGTTTTGGAAGCAGCGGCCGAGTGTGTCAAACGGGGCGTTACCAATGTCAACCCGGAGATCATGGTCCCTCAAGTGTGTACTTCCAAGGAATTAGAGTATGTAAGGGGGATGTTGGATACGGTGCGGGAGGAAGTAGAAGCCACCTATAATCTCAAGGTGCCCTTTAAGTTCGGTACCATGATGGAAGTGGTACGGGCTTGTATGCGGGCCGATAAACTGGCGAATCCTGCGGAGTTCTTCTCCTTCGGCACCAATGATCTTACTCAAGCCACGTTGTCTTTCTCCCGGGAAGATGCGGAAAATAAATTCCTCCCTCTGTATAACGAGAAGGGTATTCTCCAGGACAACCCCTTTGAAGTGTTGGACGTGAATGGCGTCGGACGGTTAATGCAGATCGCAGTGGAATGGGGGCGGCGGACTAAACCTGATATCAAGGTAGGTATTTGTGGCGAACAGGGTGGTCACCCAGCTTCCATTCGTTTCTGTCATTACGTCGGATTGACCTATGTTTCTTGCTCTGCGCCCCGAGTACCTATTGCTCGACTAGGAGCTGCCCACGCTAAACTCAAGGAAAAAGATTACCAATTTAGTTAGTAGCCGAAGGCTTGGTTAGTTGGCTGGTCATCCCCGCGTAAGCGGGGATCCAGGAAAGTTGAGTTTATTGATTCGAGTTGTTATACGAATTAGTAATATCTTGAAGGGGTTCTAAATAGGTCAAAGCCTCTCGGAAATTTAAGTTAGTGATATGTTGTTCAATAAGCTGGAGTTTTTTTGGAGATAATAAAGTCGCCAAAGCTGGTTTAAACTCTTGAAACAATTGGCGAGCTAAGAGACGACGCTGACGTAAGCAATTACACAATTCACTAAAACGTGGAGTGGTCAGTTCAGGAATAGGAGTTGCTGATGAAGAAGGTGTTGCTAATTCAGAAAAAGAAGAAATCCAAGGGGTAGCAGCTTGCGATAGCGCTTTTAATTTCTCAGAAAGTGAATTTAGTTTATTTATATTTAGCGTTTCTTTTGTTGCGGATAATTCTAGTTTTTTAAGTAAATCTGCAATATCGATAGCTCCTAAATTGCTTATTTTTCCCCGTAATTTATGCAGCAATTGGGCAGTGGCAGTTAATTCATTTTTTTTAAAAGTTATGTAAATTTGTTCGAGGATAGCAGGATAATCATTTAAGAGTTGTTTAAGTAAACGTTGAAAAAAAATTTGATCATTACCTAAAATCTGACTAGCTTGTTCAGAGTCAATACCAGGAATGATTGGCCAGTTTTTTTGGTTAGAATTATTAA
>CAWUNB010000250.1:0-3291 GCA_963923745.1 uncultured Thiotrichales bacterium | reverse complement strand
ATCCTCTCTGGTCTCGTGGGCTCGGAGATGTGTATAAGAGACAGGTCATGGGAATGGCGTGAGGGATGAGGAGGCTTATAAAAAAAGTGTCTCTTAATTTTGCTCAGGATGCTATCTTTTACCAACGGTTAGCAACCTATTTGAACTTTGTCAGTATTTTTATTGTCAGCCCTTTATATTTGGGAGAATCATTTCGTGAAAAAGCAATTCGGTTTTTCGTTGATTGAACTGATGATTGTGATTGCTATTATTGGTATTTTGGTCGCAACGGCTATTCCTGCTTATAGAGACTATACCGGTCGCGCAAAAATAGCTGAAGGTATCCAGTTAGTTAGCGTAGCGCAAACAGCCGTAGCTGAATTTCATATAGTAAATAATCGTTGGCCTACGGATAATGCCAGCGTGGGATATACTTCTCCGGATACAAGCTATGTTCAAGGTATAACTATTTCCAGTAATGAAATTAAAGTTGCCTATAAAACAGAAGCTGGAATAGGCCTGGCGGGATCCTATATTTCTTTTACGGCCACGGCGAAAGATGACGGTTCAATTACTTGGACCTGTAGCCGAGGGGATATTAATCCTCGTTATTTACCAGCTAACTGTAAGACAAATTAATTTTTTGGGGGACAGTTTACTGTCCCCCTAGTTTTCAAGCTCAAGTCGGCGATACAGAGTTCGCTCACTCAAACCCAGCACCTGGGCAAGTTCTCGCCGATTGCCGTTGAATACTCCTGCAGCCCACTTTAGGTAGCGGCGCTCGACTTCCTCTAACGGTAGTACCCCTTGGACTAGGGGTAGTCCATTTATTTCTTTAGGGAGGGAGAGGGCACTCACTTGGACTTCCTCTGGTAAGTGTTCCGGCAATAACAACTGGCTATCTGCTAATAGGGCAGCCCGTTCCAGGATGCTGCGTAGCTCGCGGACATTACCGGGAAATCCGTAACTCCTCAGTAAATCAAGGGAAGTAGGTGCTAATTCCAGTTTTCGTTTCGATTCAATTTTATCCAACAAGGCACGAACCAGGAGAGGAAGATCCCCCATTCGTTCCCGCAATGCCGGTAGGCGAATAGGAAAGGTACTCAGCCGATAAAAGAGATCTTGGCGAAATGTGCCAGTGGTAATCTGAGTTTTTAGATCACGGTGAGTGGCGCAAATCAAGCGGAAATCGGCTCGTTGCGGTTCGATGCTGCCCATCCGTCGATAGGTACCTGTTTCTAATAAACGTAGTAGTTTCACTTGTAGCGTAGTAGGTATGTCCCCCAACTCATTTAAGAATAAAGTACCGCCGTTGGCTGCTTCTACTAAACCCGTTCTGCGTCCAAAGGCTCCAGCAAAAGCCCCCTTTTCGTGACCAAATAACTCGCTC
Source organism: uncultured Thiotrichales bacterium (assembly GCA_963923745.1). Lineage (GTDB taxonomy): Bacteria > Pseudomonadota > Gammaproteobacteria > CAIRSR01 > CAIRSR01 > CAWUNB01. The sequence continues at coordinate 1,922 of CAWUNB010000250.1, read as the reverse complement.
TCAAACAATACCTCCGATAAACCAGAACACTCTACCGGCACAAACGGTCCATCGGCTCGGGCACTGGCTCGGTGGATGGCTTGAGCGGCCAGTTCTTTACCTGTTCCGGATTCTCCTAGCAGCAGTACCGGTGTCATGGCCGGAGCAACTCGGGCAATCAACGTCAATACTTGATTGAAGAGCGTTGAGGTACCCACCAGTCCTACCTCTCCGGGATTGACTTTAGCCAGCCGTACTTGAGTTAGAACCTCAATAAAGTAGGTCAACTCACCCGCTACATTCCTAACTGGGAATGTAGCCACCTGTTCGTGGATTCGCCCATAGGGTGTGTGGTGCAAATGGAGTAATCGCTTCGGTATGCCCTTTACTCGACACTCCCGCAGGGGACATTCCTCTCCCATTTGATCGCAAGGGCGATCGTAGTGATGGGAAATTTCATAACAGGTACTGCCTATCGGGTCTTCCTCACACTGAAAACGGCGACGGTAAGCTTTATTGGTTGCCAAAATGCGGTAATTGGTTCCCAACAACACAGCAGGATCGACAAACCCGTCCAGCAGATCGCTTACAGCAAAGTTATTCACCAGCTGAATCCTCAACAACTTGATATGGAAAGCCAGTCAGGCATTGATTTCTGCAGGTACGCTGCAAATGGCAGTGTTCCACAAAAAACTGTCCACAGTGGCAGGAATGCTTCGTTTTTTAACGATCCTATCTTTAGCAGGCTAATTATGAGCGTCATATTGATAATTCTTGTTTTAAATCGAGTAATGTTATGAGTTATCTCAATTTGTTAGCCATTTTTCAGACTAAAGATAATTCGCAATCAGTGACCCGCATTAAGAAAGATAAAACGCAATTCTACTGACGAACGAATGGCAGCTCATCAAGAGATGGTGCCAATATTGGCAGCTTTATTTCAATAAATACAGGAATAGGACTAATTAAAATTTGACGTGCTAGACTGAGCCGGAGACGGCAGATTACATCTGTTGCCTTAGTGTTGTATTCAACCTACCGAGTTGGTGCTTAGTGGGTAGATATTGTTTCTAGGATTTTTACCGAAGGAGATTAAAGACGTCATTGAATTGAGGATTTAGTTAGATAGCAATTATTCTCCAGAGCAGTTCGGGGAATTATTCTCGGATATTATTGGCCTAGCTCAACTGACGAAGGGTCCGATATGTTTAGTCAATTGCAACGAACAGGATTTGGTCTTGTCATCTTGTTCGGTTCTATGCTGCTTGCTAATACTGGTTTTGCTGAAAATGCTCCTTCTGCTGATATCGCTACCCTCAAGCCGGATATGAATTTCCGACTTGAAGCTGATGCTTCTCCGAGTGCCTACCGCATTCACTCTGATTCCACTGCCGACCACAGCAAGTTTAAAGAACTGCAAGGCCCTTTTAGTGATGGATCCGAAGTCACTAAGGCTTGTCTTCATTGCCACACAGAGGCTGGCCATCAATTCATGAAGTCCCTTCACTGGAATTGGGAATACACTAATCCCAAAACTGGACAAAAGCTGGGCAAACATAATCTCATTAATAATTTCTGCACTAACGCCCGAGGCAATGAAGGCATGTGTGCTCAATGCCACGCCGGTTATGGTTGGCAAGACGAATCCTTCGATCGTACTAATCAAAATAATATTGATTGTGTTGTTTGCCATGATCGTAGTGGTGGCTATTACAAACTTCCCCCCAGCACGGGTAACAAAGCTTGTGCGGTGATGTTTGAAGGGAAAAAGGCAATTGATTTTGCTAAGGTAGCCCAGAGTGTGGGTTTACCAGCAAGAGAAAACTGCGGTAGCTGTCATTATTTTGGGGGGGGTGGTGATGGTGTGAAACATGGTGATTTAGATACCTCTTTGACCCATGCAAGCAAAACTCTTGATGTGCACATGGATGAAAAGGGGCTGA
>CAWUNB010000249.1:0-3322 GCA_963923745.1 uncultured Thiotrichales bacterium | reverse complement strand
CTGGAGAGGTACCGAAGCGGCCACACCGGCACCGACTCGAAATCGGTTGGGGGCTTTGCCGCCCCACGCGGGTTCGAATCCCGCCCTCTCCGCCAATCTACCTGCTTTTTTTCAACACTGGCACCCGCTGACTGTTGCCTATTGTGGTGGTTCCCCTTCCCCCCGATAGTTTCTGGTCTTGTTCCTGTGCTCGTCTGTTTTTGGCGGGTTTTTGTCGACTTTGAGAGAGAATCGTGGCCGATTACATGATGATCGCGGTGGACTGGCTAAAGGAACATCCCTATTGGGCCGCCTTAGCGATATTTCTTATTAACCTTTCCGAATCTTTAGTGGTTATTGGTTTGTTTGTGCCTGGGACCCTAGTGATGTTTGGTATTGGTACTCTGGTTGCCTTGGGGGCTATTGATCTATGGCAAACCCTAGGATGGGCTGTGGTGGGAGCCATTGTGGGGGATGGGATTAGTTACCTGATCGGTCGTCGTTACCGAGAAAGTTTGCGTACTTGGTGGCCTTTTAATCATCATCCTGACTGGTTCGACCGGGCTGAAGTATTTTTTCAACGCCATGGTGGAAAGAGCGTGGTGTTTGGCCGCTTTGCTGGTCCGGTGCGACCGATTATTCCAGCAATAGCAGGAATGATGGGAATGCCTGCCGGGCGGTTTTATTGGGTTAATTTTTTATCCGCTATCACCTGGGCTCCCGCTTATATCCTCCCCGGCGTTGCCCTGGGAGCTTCGCTAACGCTGGCCTCTCAAGTAGGTACCCGCTTGATGGTATTACTGGCCCTGGTGTTTCTGTTGATTTGGCTAACCATCGTGCTGGTGAAACGGGTTTATGGCTTGCTACAACCACGAACCGCCCGCATGGTACTGCGACTACTGGACTGGGGGCAGGCCCATCCCCGTTTTCAAGGGATGACTGCAGGTCTTTTAGACCCCGATCACCCAGAAACTAAGGCCCTGGTGGAGTTGGGGGGCGTACTACTCGTGGGAGGGGCGATATTCTTTCTAGCCCTTGTCGGGGAATTAGGCCATCCCGATCCTCACTCCATAGATTATCAGGCTTATCTGTTATTCCAGGATCTACGTACATCCTGGGCTGATCAGCTCATGGTATTCATTGCCCAATTGGCAGATACCCCAGTAAACATTGCGGTGATTGGTGGGGTATTGGGTTGGTTGGTGGTGCGTCGGCGTTGGTTAGCAGCAGCCCACTGGCTGGCGGCTGTGGCAGTAGCTTCCCTAGCGGCTACTGGTTTGAATTACTTGTTACCTGTTTCTCACCCCCGCCCTGAGCTGCTCACGGGCCCCATGAGTTACGCATTCCCCAGCACCCATGGGGTGGTAGTAAGCGCCCTTTATGGTTTTTTAGCGGTACTTGTCGCCCGGGAATTACCACCCTCGTTGCGTCGCTTGCCCTATTCCATCGCTGGACTCTGGATCACCTTGGTGGTTTTAGCCCATCTTTACTTGGGACGGCATTGGGTATCTGACGTCGCGGCTGGGGTGATGCTGGGACTGGCCTGGTGTTGCTTGGTGGGAATCGCTTACCGACGCCACGCCCATGAAGATTTGTCTTTGCCCGGGTTATTGGTGGTATTAGTGGTGGCTCTATCCTTAGCAGGGGGATGGCAAGTCACTCGCCATGCCAAAGAGGTAGAGCGCTACAGCCTTCAGCACCCCCAACGTCATTTGACTACCGCTGAGTGGTGGTCGGGTCAGTGGGCTTCTTTTCCGGGCTACTTGCTAGATTGGGAGGGGGCACCGGCTTCCCCTATGAACGTGCAGTATGCAGGGGATTTAGCTGAATTGGCCCGTCATCTGGAACCTTATGGCTGGCGGGAACCCGCCCCCCTTGATAGCACTGGCCTGCTACAACTCTTAGCTCCCACGCCGGAGTTGCTCAATTTGCCAGTTCTTCCCCACACCCATCAAGGTCGCCAAGAAAGCTTAACCCTAGTCCGTTGCCACGCCAGTAGTGAGGGATCGGGTGTGTCCCGGTTGGTACTGCGGCTATGGCCCGCTGATGGACAACTGACCAACGGTGCCCCGCTGTGGTTAGGAAGTGTGAGCCGAGAGCACTTAACTGCTGCTCTGGGGTTGATGACAGTCCCAGTGACCGATCAAGACCATGACCTGCCAGGAGCTGTATTGGATTCCGCTCTGGCAGGGTTGGTGTGGAAAACGGTGGTGCGGCGGGATGGCCCTACCGGTCGACACAATACAGTGCGACTGATAGAGCGACGCAACTGAAACTCCTAGCTACTCCGCAAGGCGAGGGTTAGATAGGTTAAGTAAAGCGCCCCGTTTAACCACAACTGCCAAATCCGTAGGGGACCCCAAGCGTGGCATCCCCGCAGCCAGAGAGCGCCAATAAAGGTAATCACCACTCCAGCCAGCACTTGGGGCTGGTTATTCCAAGGGGTCAGAGCGATACCAATAGCGGGCAGCAGGGTACCCTGGAACACCATAGCCCCGGTAATGTTGCCAAAAGCCATGGTGTCCTTGCGGCGGCGGATCCACAGGATACTGTTAACCTTTTCCGGTAGTTCGGTAGCCACCGGGATGATAAGTAGAGACAGCAGTAAGGCTGAGATTCCCAGAATCTGGGCGCCGCCTTCTACCCCATGAATAAACCCCTTTGCTCCCCCCACCAGCATTCCTAAACCTAAGGCTAGTTGTAACACGATGGCCAGCCATCCAGCGGGTAATCCAAGCCGCGTCAGGAACATAGGCGCTTCCGCCTCAGTGCCATGGCCTTCATCCACCAGTTGCTGGGAGGCCCGCAGCGTCGACCAGACGTAACCAAGGTAGATAACTACTAATGACACTGCTAGAACGATACGCAGTTGCCCCTGTCCAGCGGGAATAAATAGCGCTAATGCCGCTAGGGCAAACGCTACTAGGAACACATTAAGATCCCGATCCAGCCCACTGGCTTCCGGCGTTAGCTCCCCCTGAATTCCCCGCTGGCGCAATACCGATAGTGACATGAGACAAATAGACAGGGTGGAAAGCATCAGGGGAGCCCCTAAAATGGCACCAACGCCGATTTCTTCGTTAACCTTAGCATCGCTAGTTCCCGCTAACAGAGCGAGGAGCGGCACCATGGTTTCCGGCAAAGCAGTACCTACAGCGGCAAATAACGAACCGGTGACGCCTTCGGAAATACCAATTTTTTCCCCCAAGTGTTCTAGTGCATTGGTGAATACTTCGGCGGCAACCAAGATGACCACCAGCATTAACAACAATTCCAGCAGGATAAGCATGATGATTAAACCCCTTACGAGCCGTCCGGTGGCGGCAACGTTTTTTGATTTATG
>CAWUNB010000248.1:0-3324 GCA_963923745.1 uncultured Thiotrichales bacterium | reverse complement strand
GTGTAATTCCCCTCCGGAGGAGGGGTGCCCCGAAGGGGCGGGGTGGTTATCTGCCCATTCACCACCCCGTCCGGCTTCGCCGGACACCCCTCCACTGGAGGGGAATTAAAGACTAAGGACTAAATCGGTACGGAGCGAGAGCAGCAGCGGTGTAATTCCCCTCCGGAGGAGGGGTGCCCCGAAGGGGCGGGGTGGTTATCTGCCTATTCACCACCCCGTCCGGCTTCGCCGGACCCCACTCCACTGGATCTACCATGAGTATGGATTTCCAAAGAAGCGCACAGCTGGTAACCCGTCCCACGAATAGATTTGATAGTCGGTTTAGCTGCTCCCGCTTCTGCCAGTTTCTTCCGCAGCCGAACGATTTGCACAGCCAATGCCCGTTTCTCCAACTCTTCGGCCTCCTTACCCAGAAGATCAAGCAGTTGCCAGGTTTCCAACCGGTGGTCCCGAGCTTTGGCTAAAGAAGAAAGCAGCAAGCTATCGTGAACAGAGAGTCCGACTACCGCTTGATTACCCTGCAGTTCTAGGGCGACAGTGTTAAGCACCAGGGTGGTGATGGGGGATGGTGGGGGATGTAGACGCCGGGATAGGGCTTGAATAGCTGCGGTCAACTGTTCCAAAGAAGTAGGTTTAGCCAGGTAGATATCGGCTCCACTGGTATAACCTCGGGTTATATCTATCGGTAGGTTGCGAGCAGTAACCATGATGATACCGATATCAGGCTGAGCAGCCCGCATCCGCTCGGCCAGGCTAAAACCATTTTCCCCTGGTAAATTAAGGTCTAGCACAAGTAAATCTGGAAGAAAGCCCCCAGCTTCATCATCCAGCTCTTCAGCACAACTAACCCCCACAACGTCATATCCCATATCTATCAGGGCTTGCACCGTAACCTCGCGCAAGTCGTCATGGTCTTCAACGACAACAATTTTTAAGGGGGAAGCCATAATTCGAATCGAACCATGTCGTGAGTCGGGCGGTAACGGAGCCAGCCACCTAAGTGACTGGCCAGACTTTGGGAAATATGCAAACCCAGTCCAGAACCAGATTTACCTTTTGCTCCGGGCGCACGGTAATACTTGCGGAACAACTGACCAGCTTCAGGAAAACCAGCCAGTCCCGGTGAATTAGCCACTACTACCAAAACGCCACTACGCCGATAGCTAGATTTTGCAATGACTTGCAGCGTTACGAGGCCACCCGGCGGACTGTATTTAAGTCCATTTTCAATCAAATTAGCCAGTATGATATCTACCAGCTGCATGTCTGTGCGGATCGATGAAATTGCCTGACTTATTTGCAGAATTAACCGTTGAGGAGCAGAACTGGCGGCGCAACGGGCCGTTAGTAGAGCAACAACATCGCAAGATTGGTAATTTAATTGGACACGGCCCGCTTGGAGTCGATCCGCTTGAAGGGTCCGTTCCAGAATTGAATCTATCTCCCTGACAGCCCGAAATATCCGTTCTCGAATTGAGTCAGGAACAGAACGATTACCTAGGGCAATTTGAATAACGGATAAAGGACTTTTTAATTCATGGTTAATCATGGCTAAAAAGCGGTCTTGATCGTCGCGCTGGCGAATAATGAGGGTCAACATTAATGCCAAGCCAACAATAACAATAACGGCCATTACCACCCCACCTAAGATGGGGCGAATGCGTTCCCGTACTTGACTATGAATATCTCGATCAGAAAAACCCGTCACTAAAACCAACGGTAATTTCTCAACACGCTGGTAGTAGATAAAGCGCTCTATATTTTCCCTAGCATCGCGGATACGGTAACTACCTTTACTGCTTTCAGCCAAAGATTGCCAAAGTGGGTCATCCCAGCTAACTTCTAGTTTATTAGGTATTTTAGCTTGTACTTGCCGATCTTCTATTCCAAAAAGCACGACCAAACCATCTCCAGAAGCAATCCACTGACGGTAATGATCCGTTAGGGGAACTTGATGCTGAGTGTGTACCACCAAGGTGTCATTCGCTAATTGGGAACGTTCCGTGGTTGTAATCAGTTCTCCATTGAATAGAGTTGCATAAGAAATACCAATTTGACTGAAAGCGGCGGCTGACAAGATGACAACTCCGCTCCATAGGGGAATCAGTCGGCTATGCAGGGGATCGAGAAATCCCAGTAACAAGCCCTGGCGAAATAATAGCTGGGTCTGTAAACGGCGAACCTCCAACCAGAGACAGCATAAGGTGACAAAGGCGATCAGCAGGGTGTACCAAAATACCACAACCCAAGTGGTTGGATTAGCCCCTCGCTGGGCTGGGGGTGGCCCTTCAGCGAGGGCCAACACCAAACATCGGCCTACCATACTGAAGGTTATAACCAAAAACAGTAACCCCAGGGACCACAACGGTGCTCCGCCTGAGAGGTGACGGGCCGAGCGCAGAATCAGCCAAGCAATACGTCCATTGAGTAAAGCCGCTGCGGCAGAAAATACCAAGGAGCGGTAAATACCATTGGGTTCCACCAATCCCCAATAGGCAAAAGGGGGAATGGCTAACAACACAATGCTCCATCCCAGCCAGTCCAGAGCGGATACCCGTTGTTGGCAATAAGCCCTTAGCCCTTGGTGCAACACAGGGCAGGCGGCTAACAGCAGGGTGTTGGTACCAATAACAGTACCCCAGCGAGGAAGCAACGGCCCGTAACCGGCACCAAGAAACCCTACCGCCAGCAGAAGGATCCCGGCAGCCAGGCTACGGGCGATGACTGTACCTGTTTGATAGTAAGCGAAGACCAGCAACACCAAACTGAGGGTTAAACTCAGAGCGGCTGCAGCGCCATAGAGGGTGAGGGTGGCTAGGTCGTAGATAGGATTTCACCAAGTCAGCAAGCCTAGGGCCTAAGAAGACCCTTTACTCTCCGCACCACTGCTGCCACATCCCCACCAGTGCCCCGTGGAAATCTCGGCTATAACCTTCGATATCCCAAGCCGGCTTACTCAGTAATTGCGCCCGTAATTGTCGTTTAAGGGCTAATAACCCTGACCGATTCATTCCCATACGGGTAGCAATGGCCACATATTCTTCATCGGATTGGGCAACCCAATCCGCCAATCCAGCGGCGGTCATAAAACTGCCCCCCATGCGGGCAACAAAATGGCCGCCGGCTTTCACCACCACGGGAACCCCCATCCACATCGCCTGAAGAGTAGTAGTCCCGCCGTTATAGGGCACCGGATCGAGGGCGATGTCCACTTCTTGGTATTCCTGCATCATCTCCGCCAATGGGGTCGGGCCTCGGAACAGCAAGCGTTCGGCGGTGACTCCCTGGGCGGCAAACAATTCCCGATAACGGCGTTGCGCCAAG
>CAWUNB010000247.1:0-3325 GCA_963923745.1 uncultured Thiotrichales bacterium | reverse complement strand
GTCGGCAGCGTCAGATGTGTATAAGAGACAGATGTAGGAGATCTCTTTGAGTTTCAGGGCTCCCTCCATAGCCACAGGATATTGGCTACCCCGCCCTAAAAATAAGCTGTGGTGTTTATCGGCAAACCGTTCTGCCACCCTCAATACCGTGGCATCCAGCTCCAAAGCACGCTCCACCAAACCGGGCAAGACTGCTAACTCGGCCACCAACTCCGCTTCCTGGGTAGAAGTGAGGCCATTACGCCGAGCCAGGGCAATGACTAGCAGCAGCAGGGCCACCAATTGGGTGGTAAAAGCTTTAGTAGAAGCCACCCCGATTTCCGGCCCCGCCCGAGTCATTAGCACCAGCTCTGCTTCCCGTACCAAGGAGCTTTCCGGCACATTACAAATAGCCAAGGAGTGGGGGTATCCCAACCGTTTAGTTTCTTGAAGAGCAGCTAGGGTGTCGGCAGTTTCACCGCTTTGAGAAATGCACACCACCAAAGTACCGGGGCGCATCACCGGTCGGCGGTAACGAAATTCGCTGGCTACTTCCACGTTACAAGGCAAACCAGCCAGGGATTCCAACCAATAACGGGCCACTAACCCTGCATGGAAACTAGTGCCACAGGCAATGATCTGAACTCCCTGAGTAGCGTCTAATATCCCCTTAGCCTGGGGCCCCAGGCATTCCTCCAAAAAACGCCCCCCGCTCAAGCGTCCCTCTAGGGTGTCAGCGATCGCCCGAGATTGTTCATGAATCTCTTTAAGCATGTAATGACGGAACTGCCCTCGCTCTACGGCATCAGCTGTCAGTTCACTCTCTTTCAAGGGCCTAGAAACGGCCCGCCCGCTACGGTCATAGATAGCCAATGCGGTTCGCCGCAGCTCTGCCACATCCCCGTCTTGCAGAAAGATGAAGCGCTGAGTCACCGGTAATAGCGCTGCGACATCAGAAGCAATGAAATGCTCGCCAATCCCTACCCCAATGACCAACGGACTACCTAAACGAGCGGCAATCAACCGACCTGGATCGGTAGCAGAAATCACTCCCAGTGCATAGGCTCCAGCCAGTTCCCCCACCGTAGTACGCACCGCAGCCAACAAATCTTGTCCTTGGCTAAGGTAATGGTGGACTAAATGGGCAACGACTTCGGTATCGGTGTCTGAGGTGAACAGATAACCCAACCCTTCCAACCGTGCCCGCAGGGCTTCGTGGTTTTCAATGATGCCGTTATGGACTACCGCCACCGTATCTCGAGAAGTATGGGGGTGGGCGTTGTAATCCGTAGGACGACCATGGGTTGCCCACCGGGTATGGGCAATACCCAAACGACCCTGCAAAGGCGATGACTGGAGAGTACCTTCCAGTTCCCGCACCTTGCCGGTGCAACGGGCGCGGGACAGTTCACCACCATCCCCCAGCAAGGCAACTCCAGCAGAGTCGTAACCCCGGTATTCCAGACGCCGCAATCCCTCCAATAGCAAGGGTGTGACATCTCGCTCAGCGGCGGCACCCACAATTCCACACATGATAAACCTCGTCACTTAGGCTTTTTGAGGGGACGCCGCCAGCCAGGCAAAGTCTGTTGGGGAACTCGCGCTAAAGTTAGTTCCCCTGGAGGAGCCGTTTGAGTAATCACTGAACCGGCTCCTACCGTAGCATGGGCCCCTACTTCCACTGGGGCGACTAACGCACTGTTGGAGCCAATAAAAGCCCCATCACCAATAGTGGTGAGGTGTTTATTGGCACCGTCGTAGTTACAAGTAATGGTACCCGCTCCCACGTTGACTCCTCGGCCCACCACAGCATCTCCTACATAACTCAAGTGATTGATCTTACTGCCTTCAGCCACTTGAGCTTGCTTTAGTTCTACGAAGTTACCGACATGTACACCACTAGCCAAGCGAGTACCGGGGCGAATACGGGCGAAGGGACCAACGAGACACCCTTCTCCCAACACCGCTTCTTCCACGACCGAATTGGCGCGGATTTGGCTCCCCTCCCCCACTGTGACATCCCGCAGGTAGCTATTAGCACCAATTTGGACCCGGTCTCCTAACACAACTCGGCCTTCTAGGATGACGTTGATGTCAATTTCCACATCCCGTCCCACCGTTAGCTCTCCCCGTAGATCAAACCGGGCAGGGTCTCGCAAAGTTACCCCCGCTAACAATAACGCTTCTGCTTGGCGAGCCTGATAAGTCCGTTCCATTTCTGCCAATTGAACACGGTCATTGATGCCCAAGACCTCAGTTACGACAGGAGGCTGAGCTGTTTCCACCGCTACTCCATCGGCGACAGCCAATCCCACGATATCCGTCAGGTAGTACTCTCCCTGGGCATTGCGATTGTTCAGCTTGCCAACCCAGTGAGCCAGGCGGGCACCATTCACCGCCAATATCCCGGTGTTAACTTCCCGAATCTGGCGCTGGACAGCGGTCGCATCTTTTTCTTCCACAATGCCCACCACCCGTCCCTGTTCATTCCGTAAGATCCGGCCATAACCGCTAGGCATAGACAGATCCACCGTCAATAGGGCTAACGCCCCTGTTTCCGCAGCAGCCAGTAATTGACGTAAGGTATTTGCCTGAATAAGAGGGACATCCCCATAAAGCACCAGTACCGTATCGGTGGGCTGAATATGGGGAAGGGCTTGGGCAACAGCGTGCCCTGTTCCCAATTGGGGACGCTGCTCAACCCAGTGAACGGGCAAATGATTTAGGGCTTGCTGAACCTGTTCTCCGCCATGGCCGTAAACCACGCATAACCGCGCAGCTTCCAGGGCCTGGGCGGTAGCAATAACGTGACCTAATAAGGGCTTACCTCCAATGCTATGGAGTACTTTGGGTTTATCAGAACGCATCCGTGTCCCTTGACCCGCCGCCAGAATCACTACACACAGCGCCATGGATAGGTCCCCAATTCTTAGGAGCAAAGGCTACAGTTTGAACTGCCGTACTACCTGCTGCAGGATATGTACCGACGCCAGCAGATCTTGTGCAGCCCGGGAAGCCTGTTCAGCTGCTACCGCACTGATGGAGGTATCTTGAGAAATTCGTCCAAGACTATGATTTACTTCTTCCGTAGCTGCTGCCTGTTCAGTCGCCGCTGTGGCGATCTGGGTAATCATTTCGCCAACTCGAGTGGAGGTTTGAATAATTTGTTGCAATGCAGTTCCTGCTTGGGAAGTGGTATCCACCCCTTGAGCAACTAATCCAGTTCCCATCCGCATAGCCTGCACTGCGCTCTCAATTTCCTGTTGGATGTTGGCAATCACTTCACCAATTTCTCGAGTCGCTTGCGTAGTCCGAGCAGCTAGGATACGAACTTCGTCAGCCACCA
>CAWUNB010000246.1:0-3340 GCA_963923745.1 uncultured Thiotrichales bacterium | reverse complement strand
GTAGTGAAGCCACCGAAGAAACCCGCCAGCAAAAAATCTGGCCAGGGGGCAACAAAAACACCGGTATGGGCAATCAGGCTACTAACAAAACCAAACCCGAAAGATCCCGCCACATTGATGGCAAGAGTACCGTAGGGAAATTCATTGCCCAGCCACCATCCCATTCCTTGATTAACGGCATAGCGGCTCATAGCTCCCAAGGCTCCTCCTAGGCCAACGATGCCGATGGCGGTATTTCCATCGACTACCGTTGCTTCTGTTATTTCTATAGGAACTATGGTTTCCATGGCGGGTGTTTTTGTGGGGGAGGAGGTAAGGGGCAGAGCCATAACCGGTGTCAGCCAAAAAAGAATGACGGCTATTAAAACGAACCGAGTTATTAATACGGTCATGGTTATCCCCGTCCCCCAAACTACCAATCAACTAAATCTACTTAGCTACCGAATAATCAGGTGCCATTAACCGCTTCGGCTACTAATTTCTGTAGCTCACCTTTTTGAAAAAGCTCTAAGGTAATATCGCACCCTCCCACCAATTCCCCTTTGATGTAGAGTTGGGGAAAAGTCGGCCAATTAGCGTAGCGCGGGAGATTCTGAAAAATTTCCTGATCGGCCAGTACATTCACATAGGCAAAAGGAACATCGCAAGCCTGAATAGCTTGGGCAGCACGACTGGAAAAACCACACATGGGCATCTGGGGAGTGCCCTTCATGTACAGGACTATGGGGTTACTCTCAACTTGCTGGCGGATACGCTCTAGTACGTCCATCGTGTTACCTCAAAGTGTTAGAGGAGGGGAGCTGGTTCAAAATAAGCGGCTAGGATGAAGTGGGGCGGCTAAGACAGTCTTGTGGATATAATCCCACAGCTCTACTTCCGTCAAAACCTTTCTTCCTGTTGCGAGGCTAACTCCCCATGAACCCTCAACCACTCCAAGCAGGTACGCTGTCTTCCCCTGAAGGTGTTCCTTTGGCCTACCGTCGACGTGGAGGAACCAATCCTGGGGTAGTATTTTTGGGAGGCTTTATGTCGGATATGACCGGCAGCAAAGCTCTGCATTTGGAGAATCATTGTCAGGCCAGCGGCCAGGCTTTTGTGCGCTTCGACTATTCTGGCCATGGAGCCTCCGGGGGCCGCTTTCAAGAAGGAACAATAGGGCGATGGTTGGGTGATGCCCTGACAGTACTGGACAACCTGACAGTAGGACCTCAAATTCTGGTGGGGTCTTCCATGGGGGGATGGATGATGTTGCTGGTGGCCCTGGCGCGGCCTGAACGGGTAGCCGGGTTAGTGGGCTTAGCCAGTGCCGCTGATTTTACCGAAGATTTAATGTGGGCAGTATTCGATGAAGATGCCCGCTATCGGTTGCTGGAAGAAGGAGCGGTATATGTGCCATCCGATCGGGGAGCACCCTATCCAGTTACCCGGGCCCTAATTGAAGAAGGCCGCTCCCACTTACTGCTACGGGCTCCCATCCCTTTAACCTGCCCGGTACGTTTGATCCACGGTATGGCCGATCCCGATGTTCCGTGGCAAACCAGCCAACGTTTGTTGGAACAGTTAGCTGGGACAGATGTTTCCCTGACATTATTGAAAGAGGGGGATCACCGGTTATCTCGGGAAGGAGATTTACGGTTGCTGTCCCAAACCTTGGCTGAGTTGACCGCGACGATCGGTGGCGCTCGCTCTTCGCGCTAGGGCTATTCATTTCGCGTAAGCAGAGTCCAGCAAAAAATATGGCAGATAAAATGATTTATTAATCAAATAGATACAAAAATGATGCAACAATAATCGAAGAAAAGAAAGTCTGTCGCTACCGGGGGTTGGCTTATTTATCCACAGCTTATCCACAGAGTTATCCACAGGTTCTGGGGATAACTCTGCAAGTACCTGACAGACACAGAGTTTGCGCTCCGAGGTGATGGGAACATGGAAAAAACATACATTTATTACTTTATTAGCCTGCTTCTTGTCGCAACGGTGGAGGCAGAGGAGATAGGGGCTCGGCTTCAAGATGGTACCCCTCTGCTAATAGACCCCATCAGTCGCTCCGTGCAGGTTCTCAAAGACGGGGTGGTGGGACGCTCTCTCTGGGATGGGGTACACCGTTTAGATAACGGCACAACCCTCACCGTCAGTGGGGGAGTGTTGATTCGTCAGGTTGGTTCCACCCACGAAAGGGAAAATAATACAACCGACACGCCTTCCCGCTGCGAGGCTTTACTAACCCAGGCGTGTGGTGATCAAGACCAGTGCACTACCAGCCCTGGCTGCCAGGCGGCACGGCAGTTATTGCACATGGAAGAGCAGGAACGTCAGCCAGGAGAACGCCATTCTGCATTGACCCCCACCAGCACTACTTGCACTGACGCATCTCGGGATAGGGATTATTTTGTTCCCTGCAGCCAGAAAAATAAGGACAACAAATACAACAAATGAAGTATTAAATATTTGAACTGCTACGGAGAATCTCCCAAATCCCCCCTAGTGGGGGAAGGATCTGGGAGTTTTTAGTTCTATACCAACTTATTCAATTTCCACCAACGCATCGTCCGGATTGACCGCATCGCCCTTGGCCACATTGATGGCCACTACCTTACCTGCAATAGGGGCCTGAACTTCGTTTTCCATTTTCATGGCTTCTGCCACCAGGACCGGATCACCGGCCTTTACTTCCTGGCCGATCTTCACCAGTACATCCACCACCGTGCCCGGCATAGACGTAGTAACGTGACCCTGCTTCGTGGCTTTGGGTCGCCCCGAAGTCCCCTTGCCCGTCTTCACCACCGGTCCACCACCGGGAGCGATCTCCTCCAGAGCCTCCACCAATACTTCTTCCGGCACGCCATCGATAGTGAGATAGAAGGGTCGCTGGCTCTTAGCCCGATGCCCCGTACCCGTGATCTTGACGTGGTAGCTATCTCCATGGAGGGTGACGTTGAATTCCACCGGCGCATCGCCAGACAGGGCCGTGGCAGCGCCGGGAGTGGGAATGGGATCTAGGGGCTCAGGCTTAAGATTGCCGCTGTTACGCTCTTCCAAAAACTTACGTCCGACCTCTGGGAACATGGCGTAGGTCAGGACGTCTTCTTCGGTTTGGGCGGTGCCTCCAATTTGGGAACGCAGGTCATCCAATTCAGCTCGCATTAAATCAGCTGGACGGCATTCAATAACCGGCTCATTACCGATGGCTTGCTGGCGAACCAGGGAATTAACCGGGCCGGGAGCCCGACCGTATTTCCCTTGCAGGTACAGTTTTACTTCATTGGTAATGTTTTTATAGCGGGCTCCCGTCAATACGTTGAACAGGGCCTGGGTACCGACAATTTGTGACGTAGGA
>CAWUNB010000245.1:0-3349 GCA_963923745.1 uncultured Thiotrichales bacterium | reverse complement strand
ACCAACAGCTACAAGCGTTTGGTTCCTGGCTTCGAAGCGCCGGTGATGCTGGCCTATTCGGCCCGTAACCGCTCTGCTTCTATCCGTATTCCCTACGTCACCAACCCCAAGGCGCGGCGCATCGAAGTCCGCTTCCCGGACTCCTCTGCCAATCCCTATCTGGCTTTCTCCGCCATGATGATGGCCGGCTTGGACGGCATCATGAACAAGATCCACCCCGGCGACGCCATGGATAAGGATCTGTATGACCTACCCCCCGAGGAGGAGAAGGAAATCCCGAAGGTGTGTCATGCCCTCGATATGGCCTTAGAGCACTTGGACAAGGATCGCGCCTTCTTGACTGCCGGTAATGTGTTTAGCAACAGCTTCATTGATGCCTACATCGAACTGAAGATGCAGGAAGTAACCCGTCTGCGTATGACCACTCATCCGGTGGAGTTTGATCTGTACTACAGCCTGTAGTAGTAGCTGAGTAAGAAGTTATCACCCGACGCCCCCTATTGGGGGCGTCGGCGTTTAGCTAAAAAGCCTAACAAGATCTGAAAGGATTATTGTAAGAAACTCACCGTAAAAGTATGTAAATCAGCAAATACTGAAATATTTTTCAATTGTTTGGTTTCTTTCAGTTTTTTAAAAGTGGCAGGACCATTTCCTGTTAGCACTAATACTGGATTCGCTCCCACCGCTTGGGCCGCTTGAATATCCCGCAGAGAATCTCCGACACAAGGTACCCCTGCTAAAGAAACGCCTAAGCTTTGGGCAATTGCTAATAACAAGCCCGGACGAGGTTTGCGGCAGTGGCAATCATCCCAAGGACCATGGGGACAGTAGACAATAGTTTCAATATGTCCACCAAGCTCGCTAACCAGTCGCTCCATTTTTCGATGAATCGCCTCTAAGTCAACCACTTCAAATAGCCCACGGGCTAGTCCAGATTGATTGGTGGCAATTACAACCCGGTGATTTGCTTGCGTTAGAGTGGCTATTGCTTCCAAACTACCGGGAATAGGAATCCACTCACTGGGATTTTTTATGTAATCCCGAGATTCATAATTAATAACACCATCCCGATCCAAAATAATAACAGACATAAGCCAAATTCAATTGATTGGAATTACCCAATGAAAACAGTGACTACCCAATACTGGCACCAGCGGGAAGATGGCCGAGTACAGTGCGATCTTTGCCCTCGTTACTGTGCTCTCCAAAAGGGACAGCGGGGCTTGTGTTTCGTCCGAAAAAATCAGGATAACACCATTGTGTTGACCACCTATGGACGATCCAGTGGTTTTTGCGTCGATCCTATCGAAAAAAAACCCCTGAACCATTTTTTACCTGGTACCCCTATTCTGTCCTTTGGTACTGCTGGTTGTAACCTAACCTGTAAATTTTGCCAAAACTGGGATATCAGTAAATCCCGAGAGATGGATACCCTTGCTGATGCAGCGGATCCTATTGTCATCGCCCAAGCCGCCTACCAATTGGGGTGCCGAAGTGTCGCCTATACTTACAACGATCCAGTCATTTTTCATGAATATGCCATTGATGTCGCCCAAGCTTGTCGAGAGCGGGGTATCCGTTCTGTAGCAGTAACTGCGGGCTATGTTTGCTCCGCTCCTAGAGAAGCCTTCTACCGGCAAATGGACGCTGCCAATGTGGATCTGAAAAGTTTTAGCGAAGATTTTTATCACCGTTTAACCGGTAGTCAGTTGCAGCCAGTGCTGGAAACATTGGAATACTTGCATCATGAAACCACAGTCTGGTTAGAAATCACTACCTTACTTATCCCAGGAGAGAATGACTCTGAAAGAGAACTGGAGGCTTTAACTCAGTGGGTACAGGAGCACCTAGGACCTGAGGTACCCATCCATTTCAGCGCATTTCATCCAGCTTGGAAAATGACTGACAAATCCGCCACTCCTTTGGCCAGCTTGCTACAAGCCCGTCGCATCGCCCTAAAAAACGGTTTGCGCTATGTTTACACAGGTAATGTTCATGATCCCCAAGGGGGGGCAACTTGGTGCCACCAATGTGGTCAGCGCCTTATTGGGCGAGATTGGTTTCAATTGGGAGAGTGGAATCTCACAGCAGATGGCTGTTGCAATCGCTGCTATACCCCTTGTGCGGGGATTTTTGAAGCCCGTCCAGGGCAGTGGGGGGCTAAAAGATTGCCGGTCCGTTTGGGCATTTCCGGTACCACCGGTTTAGGCGCTTGACCACAGCCAATCCCCTTTGTCCAGGTATACTCCCACCAGCCGCTAAGGCCCAACTCCTTTGAGGATAGTCCAATGTCCACCACCAAAAGTGCCGTTTTTTTCCTCCTGTCCTTATTTCTCATACCTGCTAGAGCCGATCAAACTCAAGATATTGCTCGCATTAAAAGTGCAGCTAAAGATCTCTTTCCTGGCGCTGAATTAGCCGGTATTACTCCATCTCCCATCGCTGGACTATATGAAGTCATTGTGGGACCTAATCTGCTTTACTTCAGCGCCGATGGTCGCCATGTAGTCACAGGAGATATTGTTGAGGCAAAGAGTAGCCAAAATCTGACAGCTCCTCGTCGAGATGGTGCTAGAGTCAAGGTATTGGCCGGGATGGCAGAAAAGGACATGTTTGTATTTGCCCCTGCCAAACCGGCTAAACATACCGTCACAGTCTTTACCGATCCTGATTGTGGTTACTGCCGTAAATTTCATAAGGAAATGAAAGACTATAATGATGCGGGAATTAAAGTCCGTTACTTGATGTTTCCTAGAGCGGGAGTAGGGTCTAAATCCTTTGAAAAAGCAGTGGATGCTTGGTGTGCGCCTGATCGGAATGCCGCTCTCACCAAAGCTAAAAATGGCGAACCCCTAGAACATCGTCAATGTGACAATCCAGTAGAACGGCAAATGACTCTGGGAGAGTTGGTTGGCGTTACCGGGACACCGACTATTCTCACCGAACGGGGCAAGTTAATTCCCGGTTATGTTCCTGCCGCTCGTCTTGCCAAATTTCTGGAAGATGGAGAACTAGAAAATTAAGGCAGAAAAAACCAAGCCGAGGCAAAAAGCCTCGGCCTAATGGGATCAGACAAAGTGGTGGTAACCTAATCGATCTTCCAGATCGGCTTTAGATAGCAAACTCTTCTAAATTTCTTCCCTGTTGTAACAGATCAACTAACCAGCCAGGCTTACGGCCTTTACCAGTCCATGTCTGTTCTTCATTAAGAGGATTACGATACTTCGCGGGTGACTTGGGAAGAGCAACTCGTGGTCCCTCACCCCGACGACGCCGGGTTCCCTTTGAAATGACCTCACCGACATCTAATCCGTAAGTAGATACTAATTCGCGGATCTGCTTCATAGCA
>CAWUNB010000244.1:0-3357 GCA_963923745.1 uncultured Thiotrichales bacterium | reverse complement strand
ATATTAAGGAGATATCATTATGAATTATAAAACAGCATTACTACTGTTCACCTTGGGATTAACTATTTCTTCGGCTAAAGCTGAGGAAATAGGATGTGTCACCACTGCTTGGAAATTGGTCGGGGCAAATCATAAAATTTGCGTCGAATCTTTCCACGACGCTAAAATTCCTGGAATTACTTGCCATGTTAGTCAAGCAAGGACCGGTGGGGTGTATGGCGCATTAGGAATAGCTCAAGATCCCTCTCAATTTTCCTTAGCTTGTCGGCAAACCGGTCCGATTACTCTGCCAGCTAAAATTCCTAAAGAAGAAACAGTTTTCTCTGAGGGAACATCAATACTCTTCAAAGAAACTCGCGTTTTACGATTATGGGATGAAGAAAATAATACACTAGTTTATTTAGCTATTAGTAAAAAACTTATTGATGGAGCCCCCGCAAATAGTATTTCAACTGTGCCGATTATGCCTTGGAGTAAATAATTCTCGTTGAGGACTGTGGAAAAGTTGTCGTCAGGCCCACGAGAGCGTGGCATTCAAGTAGCCTGACTTCAACGGACACCTTCACTTGGTATCCTATCGAGCGTGAGACCTACGGAGTGCGCCCCGTAGCGCTGAAGTCCACGACACACCGCCTCTTCCAGCAGGTTCTCGAGCAGTTTACTGCGACGCAGGCCAGCAACCCGTAAGCGGGCACGACCGGGAATGACGGTGGAGTGGAGACGTGACCGTTCCGTGACAGACCCGTCGGGCAAGCGGAGTGCCTGGGTCAGCAATTTCGGCAGTGGCGAGGGAGTGCTAGAACACGAGCAGGCTAATGGTTTAATTTCCCTCCGGGAGGGGCCCCCCGAAGGGGCGGGGTAGTTTCATTTAATGATCTGTATGAATCTGTAACACCCGATGCGGTACTCCGTGAGCTAGCAAATCCACAGCACAGCCGTAGACCTCTTCCAGGGCGTGGGCGGTAAGTTCCCCTTGGCTGTGGTAATAGAGGCTACGATTAACGCAGGCTACTTGTTTGACTGCCGAGGCAACAGCCGTCACATCGTGAGTGACCACAACAATGGGAATGCGCTGGTTTAACTCGTTCAGCACGTCGCTCAAACGTTCTCGGGATTCTCGGTCAATGGAGGCGGTAGGTTCATCCAAAAATAGCACCTCCGGTTCGCAAGCCAGCGCACGGGCAATGAGCAAACGCTGGAGTTGGCCACCAGACAGTTCTCCCACGGGGACTTGAGCTAATTCCGTTAGGCCCAGACGATCCATAGCTCGGAAAGCCGCTTGGTGATCTGTCAGGTTATAACGGGATAACCATCCTCGCCGTCCTAGCCGTCCCATCACCACCACTTCGGCTACTCGCAGAGGAAAGGTTTTATCGAAAGTGGAAAACTGGGGAACGTAACCCATCCGCCCTGGGTGGAGTCGATTGACGACCTGTCCCTTCCAGGGTTCGAGTAAACCTAACATCAGCTTAAGCAACGTTGTTTTGCCCCCGCCGTTAGGACCAATGATGGCGAGGTAATCTTGGGCCCCCAGGATAAGATCCACATCCCGTAGCGCAGGTTCGGCATCGTAACCGAATGTCACCTGCCGCAATTCAATCACCGGAGAAGAATTCAAGGACACCTGCCTAATGGGGGGATACCCCCAGTGCTGCTGAAAAAGCGTCGGCTACCCGCTGTAGATTGGCTAACCAGTCCGGCGCTAATGGATCGGCTTCCACCACCGTTGCCCCCATTTCTTGGGCCACTACTTCGGCGCTCTTGCGGGAGAAGCCTGGCTGGACAAACACCGCTCGCACCCCTGCTTCCCGTCCTTGGCGTATTAGCGCCACCAATTGGCTGGGACTAGGTTCTTTGCCCTCTACCTCGATGGCAACCTGCTGTAGCCCATAACGGCGGGCAAAGTAGCCCCAAGCGGGGTGATAAACCATAAAAGCCCTGCCTGGGGACGCAGTAATTTTGTCGGCAATCCCTTGGTCTAGGGCAGCGATATCGGTGAGAAAAGTCGCTAAGCCAGCCTGATAATCCACAGCACCTGCTGGATCCAGTTGTTGTAATGCTTTAGCAATATGGCGGGCAGCCACCGCTACCGTATCTGGAGAAACCCATAGATGGGGATCTCCAGCGCTGGAATCATGGTCGTCCGTATCACCAATATCGTGGTGGAGATGGTGGGCACCACTACCTTCAGAGCCAATGAGTTCTACCCCAGCAGCGGTATCCACTACTGGAATGGCAGGATGGTTACGTAAAAATGGCAAGACATGGCGTGCTTCTAGGGAAAGGGCCGGATGGCCTACTTTGACGTAGAGCTGGGCTTGAGCCAGCTTGATCCACTGTCGGGGGCTGGGGGCATAAGTTTCTGGGGAGCTACCCGGTGGCACCATGATCTCCACAGTGGCCCGAGGACCAGCAATTCGCTCCACCCAGTAGGCTTGAGGGGCAACGCTGACTACTACCCGTAGAGGTTGAGCCATTGCTGATCCCATCAGCAGGGTAAGGATTAACCCCAGCCAACGGGCAGAAGGTCCGCTCATGGCGTCCCCACCGCAGCAGTGACGATGTCCGCCAGCCACTGACAGATCTCATCAACTTGGTCACTATCAGCCCCTTCCACCATTACTCGTACTAAGGGCTCCGTGCCAGAAGGGCGTAACAACACTCGCCCAGTTCCCGCAAGGCGATGCTCTGCTTCCTTCACACCTTGCTGTACTGAGGGGAGGCTATTGAGATCTAACCGTTGGGGGAGGGGAACGTTAATCATTCGCTGGGGATATTTAGTCATACCCTGTTTTAACTCATGGAGACTGCGACCGGAACGAACTATGGCGGTTACCACTTGTAAGGCTGAAACAATGCCATCGCCGGTGGTAGTGCAGTCTAAGCAAATGATGTGGCCCGACGACTCTCCTCCGAGGATCCAACCACCCTGCTGGAGCTTTTCCATTACATAGCGATCCCCCACTGCAGCCCGCTCCAGGGTTAACCCCAGGGGAGCCAGGGCATGTTCTAGCCCCAAATTACTCATCAACGTGCCTACCACTGTTCCCTTTAGTGCCTCCCGCTGGGGGCGTTCCCGAGCGATGATGTAGAGTAGTTCATCCCCGTCTAGCCACTCACCCCGTTGATCCACCATGATTACCCGATCGCCGTCTCCGTCCAGGGCGATCCCCAAGTCGGCTTGGTGTTCCCGCACCAGTTGGGCTAGTTGTTCAGGATGAGTAGAGCCACAACCGGCATTGATATTCAGTCCATCGGGTTGAACACCGCAGCTGATTACCTGGGCACCCAATTCCTCAAATACCGCTGGAGCCACCCGATAGGTAGCACCATGGGCGCAGTCCACTACCACTTTCA
>CAWUNB010000243.1:0-3358 GCA_963923745.1 uncultured Thiotrichales bacterium | reverse complement strand
AGACAGATAGTTAATCGTCTGATAACTATAGCGAATGGGGGGCCAAACCATCCATCCCTGGGATTCAATAAGTTGGATAACTTCCGGATCTCGATATTGGGTTTCGGTTTCAAACAATCCACCGAAGGTCGTTTCGGGATAATCTGTCCATATTGGAAAGTACCAACTTTGATGGTAATAGACTAATAATGGGCGATCGTTCGCTAAAAAATTAGCTCCTAAAGAAATAATAAACAATAGTAAAAAAATCCATAATGACCACCAACCACGACGATTGTTGCGAAAATTAAGGAAACGACGGCGAGTGAGTGGGTTA
Organism: uncultured Thiotrichales bacterium; assembly: GCA_963923745.1. Lineage (GTDB taxonomy): Bacteria > Pseudomonadota > Gammaproteobacteria > CAIRSR01 > CAIRSR01 > CAWUNB01. Next base: position 3,042 of record CAWUNB010000243.1, on the reverse strand, counting down.
ACTGACACCAGTTACTCCTTAAATGCACGCTATCATCATGCCCGCGAAAGCGGAGATGGTATGGCATTAATTGTTCTGCGCAGTAAAATCAATTCGCGGATCAATAATCGTATACAGTAAATCACCCAGCAAATTTAGCAATAAGCCCATTAAAGTAAAAACGTACAGTGTCCCAAACATTACCGGGTAATCTCGATTAATGGCCGATTCAAAACCCAACAATCCTAATCCATCCAGAGAAAAAATAACCTCAATGAGTAATGATCCAGTAAAGAGGATATGGACTAACGCCGATGGAAAACCAGCTACAACAATAAGCATAGCATTACGAAAAATATGACCATACAATACTCGGCGCTCACTAAGACCTTTAGCTCGAGCGGTGAGAACATATTGTTTATTGATTTCTTCTAAGAAAGAATTTTTGGTTAGCATCGTCAAACTTGCAAAGCCACCAACTAATAAAGCAACCACCGGTAAAGTAATATGCCAGAAATAATCAATAATACGCCCTCCCCAGGAAAGATTTTGCCAATTATCAGACACTAATCCCCGCAATGGAAATAAACTCCAGAAACTTCCACCTGCAAATAATACCACTAACAATACTGCAAATAAAAAAGCTGGTACAGCATACCCTACAATAACAATACCAGAGCTCCAAACATCAAAACGGGAGCCATCCTGAACAGCTTTACGAATGCCTAATGGTATTGAAATTAAGTAAGTTACTAAAGTAGTCCATAATCCTAGAGAAATAGAAACTGGTAGTTTATCTATTACTAAATCTATTACTGAACGGTCTCGATAATAACTATTACCAAAATCAAAGCGCAAATAATTTCCTAGCATCAGCAAAAAACGTTCATGGGCCGGTTTATCGAAACCATATTGACGTTCTAACTCTTTAATAAAAGCAGGATCTAGTCCCTGAGCACCTCGATAATGACTCGGAGTAGCGGATATTGTTGTATTGGTACGGAGTGGAGCGCTGGCGATTTCTCCTGGGCCAGCGGCAGTAAAGCGGGCGGTAGCGTCTCCTCCATGGCCTTTTAGTTGGGCGATGACCCGTTCTACTGGCCCTCCTGGAGCAGCTTGGACGATGATGAAATTCACCAATAAAATGCCCAGTAGGGTGGGGATTATCAGCAATAAACGGCGGAGTAAATAGGCAGCCATGACAATCCCCCAAAACTCCTACTCTGATTCTCCAAAACGGGCCGCCACTAGAGCTGCCAGCTCTTCCACAGCCTGAACTTCATCCACTCCATTGGCTACCAACTCTAAAGTGGTGCCCCGACAAGCAGCTAGCATCATGACTCCCATGATGCTTTTACCATTAACCGGCTGCCCATCACGGACCAACTGTACTTCTGACTCAAAACGGGAAGCCAAAGTGACGAACTTGGCAGCCGCTCGGGCATGGAGTCCGAGCCGGTTAACGATAGTAATCTGGGATTGGCGCATGGGCGATAAATCGGAAGGAGGGACGGTTAATGAAAAGTGACTCTAACTAACTGGAGAGCCCCATTGCTGACAGGACATAATGCCATCTCGCCCACCGCTCAGCGCTTTATCCACTAGCTCAGTAAGACTGAGTCGGGAGTAATTCAGCACGCGGATTAACATTGGCAGATTTACCCCTGCTACAACCCTAACCCGCTCTCCCTTTAACTTGCAGGCGATGTTACTGGGAGTTGAACCGTACATATCCGTCAGAACTAGCACACCATCGCCCCGATCTAATCCGGCCACCAGTTGGACTGCTCGCTGGCATAAAGTATCCGGATCGGCGTTTAGGGAGATGGCCAATACAGCTGTTGCCATCGGACTACACCCCAAGGTAGATACAGCTGCATCCACCAGAGCTCGGCCTATCTGGTCGTGGGTGATGACCAATACTCCGACGGTCACTGGAGTTCTCGATGGCGCATCAACACGTTGGAGCGCTGCGCACGAAAATGTCTTGTCAAACGTTCAACCAAATAGACTGAGCGATGCTGTCCCCCTGTACAGCCCAAGGCAACAGTTAGATAGCTACGGTTGTTAGCTTCAAAACGGGGAATCCAATGGGCCAGAAAGCCACAGATAGTCCCATACATTTCCTCAACCAGCGGATCACCCTCCAAAAAATCTACCACGGGAGGGTCTCGCCCGGTGAAAGATCTCAGATGAGGTTCCCAGTGGGGATTAGGCAAACAGCGTAGATCGAAAACAAAATCCGCATCAGTGGGGGCTCCCTGCTTAAAACCAAAGGAAAGAAATAAGAGTGACAAACTTTCTTCAACTCGCCGCCCTACTCGTTCTACTAATAAATCTCGCAGTTGGTGCTGATGAACACGGGTAGTGTCCAAACATAATTGGGCAGCTGATCGCAGGGGTTCTAATAAAATTCGTTCTTTAGCAATTGCTTCCCCTAAGGGCACTGAACCAGAAGTTAATGGATGTTTACGACGGGTTTCACTAAAACGTTTAAGTAGAGTAGGCGTGTCTGCGTCTAGGAAGAATATTTCTAATTGTACGGCGGCTTGAATTAATTGACGACGGATGATGGAAAATTGCCTTAAATCCGTTGGTGGATTACGGGCATCTATTCCTACTGCGACCCGCTGATAATCCTCAGCCCCATGATTCATCATTTCTCGAGCCAAGTCTGGCAAGAGACCGACAGGTATATTATCCACACAATAATAGCCCAAGTCCTCTAATACATGCAGGGCTGTTGTTTTTCCTGAGCCAGATAATCCACTAACAATAAGAAGTTTCATAGAATTTGAACTCAGTCATTATAGGAAAATTCTATGGATCAAAACCATCAGTCTCTCCAGTGTAAAAATCCTGAGGATTTGCTTCTTCTGATATTTGAATTTGTCGTTGTTGTTTTTCGATAAAGTCTAACGCGGCATTATAGCCATTAAGTTTTAGTAGGTGATCGCGAACAGCTGCTTCTACCAATACAGCTAAATTGCGCCCAGGTGCAACAGTAATAGTAATTTGAGGAATTTCTACTTCAAGGAAAGTTCGCACATGATGACTACCATA
>CAWUNB010000242.1:0-3369 GCA_963923745.1 uncultured Thiotrichales bacterium | reverse complement strand
CAAGTATGCCGGATGTTGATCCCACTCATTGGGTAAAGCCAACGGCCCTAGCAGAGGTGGTGCTATTTTTGGCCTCAGAGAGTGCCAGCGCTATTCACGGCGCAGCTCTACCTGTCTATGGTTTGGGTGGATAAAACACGCAGTCTAAATCAACATACAGCGAGCGGCGCGGAGGCCAGAGCGATGTCTGAGGTGCACTCAGGCCAACTACCGGTGGGCTATCGGCTAGAAGAATTTGAATTACAGGGCATTCTAGAGACGGATAGCTCCGGTGTGGTGTATCAAGCGTGGGATCACAAGTTAAATCGACCAGTAACTATCAAAGGGTTTCTTCCGGGTGGGATAGGACAACCGGCTCGTGACGGACTCCAGGGAACCACCGGCATGGATGCCTACCAGGCGTCTGAGGAGACCTGCCGAGTTTTAGCGATTGACGGTACCGTCTACCAAGTAACCCTTCGGTACTCAGATGGCGCTCTGGACGGGGTAGATCCTGTTCTGCCGGGGGGAGGTAACAAAATTGGCATTTTTTATCTCCCAGCTGGGTTATTCCGTCGTATGGCGGCTATGACCTACGATGGCTTCTTGCTATTGGCTTTGTTGTTTATGGGTTCCTTTTTGTTCCTCATTATCACCCATGGCCAAGCTGTTCCTCCTGCTTTAGAAAATGGCTACCGCGCTTACTTGTTGATCATTGCTTTTCTGTTCTACGGTTGGTTTTGGACCCACGGTGGCCAGACTCTCGGGATGCGAGCCTGGAAAATACGCTTGCAACGAGCCAATGGCCAAACGGTAGGGTGGAGTTGGGCTTTATTGCGGTTTGTGGCGGCGATGCTAACGGGAGTGGGATTGGGGGGATTACTCTGGATTCCTCTAGATGGCCAACGACGTGCACTACAGGACTTGGCTTCTGGTACTGTGGTGGTGCAGCTGGAGTGACGAGACCCTTGGTCCAAGGGTCCAATGCTTTTCGGACAACATGCCCCTCGCTACTATTCGAATAGTCCTCGTGGGTACTTCCCACCCCGGTAATATCGGGGCGGCAGCCCGAGCCATGAAAAACATGGGATTGGCCCAGCTGTCCCTTGTGGCTCCTGAGATTTTCCCCAGCGCAGAAGCGACCGCACGGGCATCGGGCGCAGATGATGTATTACAACGGGCACAGATCTTTTCAACCCTAGATGAGGCAGTGGCGGATTGTGGTTTGGTGCTAGGGTGTAGTGCTCGACGACGCCACTTAGATTGGCCTCAGCTGGATCCTCGGGAAGCTGCCGCTCGAGCGGTAACTGAAGCCTCAACTGTTCCGGTAGCCTTGGTATTTGGTCGGGAACGTACCGGGTTAACCAATGAAGAATTAGACCGCTGCCATTACTTAGTCCACATTCCGACCCAAGCTGATTTCTCTTCCCTTAATTTGGCCGCCGCAGTGCAGGTGCTCAGTTACGAATTGCGGATGGCGGCTTTGGTTCCTGAAGCTCTTTCTCCGTCGTCCCGCAATCCCCCCGCTAGCCACCAACAGCTAGAAGGGTTGTATCAGCACTTCTACCAAGCACTGGTGGAACTGGAATTTATCGACCCCACCAATCCCCGGCTGTTGATGCGACGACTTCGTCGATTATTCAATCGGACTCGTTTAGAAACTCTAGAAGTGAATATCCTACGGGGGATTCTCACCGCTGCGCAGCTTCGCAAATAGTTGACTTTTGTTGTCAACAATTGCTAGACTTACAGGCTATGTCACCAAGGACAGCCCATCATGTTTGACCGCCTGCGTGAGGACATTCGCTGTGTATTTGAGCGGGACCCGGCGGCTCGCAGCACCTTCGAAGTATTAACGACCTATCCCGGAATCCATGCGGTGCAGATGCATCGTGTCACCCATCGATTATGGCATGCCGGTTTCAAATGGTTAGCCCGTTTTTTGTCGGGATTGGCTCGCTGGGTGACGGGTATTGAAATCCATCCAGGGGCCCGCATTGGACGGCGCTTTTTCATCGATCACGGGATGGGGGTAGTCATTGGGGAAACGGCGGAGATTGGTGACGACTGCACTTTGTATCACGGTGTGACTTTGGGGGGTACCTCCTGGCAGAAGGGGAAGCGACATCCCACCCTAGGTAACGATGTGGTGGTGGGAGCGGGCGCGAAAGTGCTGGGACCTATTCGGATAGGGGACGGTGCTCGCATCGGTTCCAACGCTGTCGTCGTGAAAGAGGTTCCTCCAGAAGCTACCGTGGTGGGTATCCCGGGCCGCGTGGTGGTATCCCGCCCTGATCTAGCCACGGAGCAGCGGCGGGAAGCCATTGCCCGCAAGATTGGTTTTGATGCCTACGGAACGACTCAAGATATGCCCGATCCCGTGGCTAATGCCGTCAATTGCCTGCTAGATCATGTTCATTTATTGGATAGCCGGGTAGAGGCGGTGTGTCAGGAACTCCATCGTCGGGGTATCCCAGTAGACGACAGTCACTTACCTGGGCTATGCAGTAACTTAGGGGCCTGCGTTGGCGGAGAAGGCAAGCCAGGGGAAGTGGCGGTTCCCTTCCCCTGTAACGCAGGGAACGGTGAATAGTTGACTAATAATCTCGGAAAAGTAAACTACCCCCACTTTTAGCACCTACCCCAAGGAACCCTGGCGATGAGGTTAACCACAAAAGGTCGCTATGCCGTAACCGCCATGCTGGATCTGGCTATTCACTACAAAGATGGCCCCATCACCCTAGCTGATATTTCCCACCGCCAAGGTATTTCTCTGTCTTATCTGGAGCAGTTATTTGCTCGATTGCGTAAGCGAGGTTTGGTAGATAGTGCCCGGGGACCGGGTGGCGGCTATCGCTTAAGTCGGGCAGCTACTGAGATCGCAGTGGCCGATGTAATTACCGCTGTAGACGAAAAAGTAGATGCCACCCGTTGTGGTGGCGATGGCAATTGCCAAGAAGCCGATCGTTGTCTCACTCACGAATTGTGGACCGATTTAAGCGACCAGATTTACCACTTTTTGGAGGGCATTAGTTTGGCTGATTTGGTAACGCGGCGGGGAGTGCAAGAGGTTTCTCGCCGCCAAGATCAGCGGACCCAATGTCTACCCTGTCAACGGGCCACTCCTTCCCCTGAGCTATTGCAAGAGCTGCTGGGATCCCGTGATCTTAACCGCTAATAGGCCTACCTGGAGGGCACGTTGATGAATTTGCCGATTTATCTGGACTACGCCGCCACTACCCCAGTTGATCCTCGAGTCGCAGAAAAAATGATGGCTTGCCTGACCCTGGACGGGACTTTTGGCAATCCAGCCTCCCGTTCTCACCGTTTTGGCTGGCAGGCTGAGGAAGCGGTAGAACAAGCCCGGCAACAGGTGGCGGATCTGGTCCA
>CAWUNB010000241.1:0-3377 GCA_963923745.1 uncultured Thiotrichales bacterium | reverse complement strand
CCAGATCCCGTGCTCTACGACTATTTCATGGGCCGCCAGGCTCCTAGTGACCCGGTGTTGGCACAGATTGTTCAGCAAATTCAGCAAGCGGCAGTCGAACACAACGGAGCATCACTGAGCCGCGACTAGACTGGGCCAGCCTTCAAACCCCGTTGCACCAGTGCCACAGCGCGAAACATAGCCCGTCCCTTATTCATGGTCTCCTCCCATTCTTTGGTGGGCACTGAATCGTAGACGATCCCCGCACCAGCTTGAATGTGGAGGGTCCCGTCCTTGATAACCGCAGTGCGGATAGCAATGGCCGTATCCATGTTGCCAGACCAGCCAATGTAACCCACCGCCCCTGCATAGATTCCCCGCTTAACAGGTTCTAACTGGTCGATGATTTCCATGGCCCGCACCTTGGGTGCACCGCTGACTGTACCAGCGGGGAAGGTGGCCCGCAGGGCATCTACGGCGGTTAGTGCTGGCTGAAGTTGGCCGGTGACATTGGAAACGATGTGCATAACGTGGGAGTAGCGTTCAATAACCATTTTTTCAGTGAGGCGAACGCTGCCCACTGTGGCTACCCTTCCTACATCGTTTCGCCCTAAGTCGATGAGCATCAAATGTTCAGCCTGTTCCTTAGGGTCCGCCAATAATTCCTGTTCCAACGCCCGATCGGTTTCTTCGGTAACTCCCCGGGGCCGGGTTCCTGCAATGGGCCGCACTGTCACCATCCCATCTTCTAGTCGAGTCAAAATCTCCGGTGAAGACCCTACGATATGAAATCCCCCTAAATCGAGGAAATACAGATAAGGTGAAGGGTTAATAGAGCGCAATGCCCGATATAAATCTAACGGGTGATGACGGAACGGAATGGACAAACGCTGGGACAGCACTACTTGCATGATGTCCCCATCCACAATGTAGCCCTTGCTTTGAGCCACGGCCTCTTCAAATCCTTCCCGTGTAAAACCGGAAATAAAGTCTTCCTCCCGCACCGGATCAGGGATGGTATGGACTTCGGCAAATGGTAACGGACGGCACAAGCGAAATTCGATGGCATCCAGTCGATCTTGGCAAACTTGGTAGGCATCCCCTAGCCGTTCGTCGTTCTGGGCCAGGGAACCAGCAGGTAACAGGGCATGAACTACGATATATAGCTTGCCTTTGAGGTTATCGAACACTACCACCTCGTCCGACAACATCAACAAAATATCGGGAGTACCAATAGGATCGGGCTTATCAGGAAAACCCAACCGAGGCTCAATGTAGCGCACGGTATCATAACCAAAATACCCTACTAAACCACCGGTAAAACGGGGCTGATCGGTGCTGACGGGGACTTGGTGGCGCTCTTGGTAGGCCGCAATCCAAGCAAGGGGATCGGTGACGGTGTGTTGCTCCACCACTGCCCCATCTTGTTCCAAGCGCACTTGGTGACCTGTTACTCTCACCACCGTACGACAAGGCAAGCCGATGATGGAATAGCGTCCCCACTTTTCTCCTCCAAGGACCGATTCCAGCAGGTAAGAATAGGGTCCCCGCCCTACTTTGAGATAAGTGGATAAAGGCGTTTCAAGATCCGCCAACACTTCTCGAATTACAGGAATACGGGTGTACCCTTGAGCGGCCAGGGCCTGGAATTGCGGGAGATCCATCTAATCCTCCGGGAAAATTCCGGCTAGATAGCCGGAAGACGAGGGGTACTTGGGAGCTAATGGGGTGGTAGGGAGGAGAGTAACGCGGGCAGTTCTGCCAGAGAGTCTATTACCACATCGGGAGCGGTTTCCCGAATATCTCGTCCATGGTTGTAGCCATAACTGACACAGGCAATAGCAAAACCAGCGGCTCGAGCCGCCTTCACGTCACTGACGGAATCTCCCACCATCAAGCTATGGTGAGGAGCCACACCGCAACGACGGGCCGCATATAACAACGGAGCAGGATCGGGCTTTTTTTGAGGCAAAGTGTCCCCGGCCACCACAAAACTGAAGTAGTCCAATAATCCCAAGTTACGCAACAACGGCCCGGTAAACCGGGCCGCCTTATTAGTGATACAAACCAGCGTCATATCGGGTTGAGCAGTTAGCCAATCTAAACAGGGACGAACACCGTCGTACACCCGACTGTGGATGCTGGTATTGACGGCGTATAACTCAGAAAACAGGGTCAAAGCCTTACTGTAAAGCCCTGATTCCGGAATATCTTCCATACTGCCGGTCAAGGCCCGTTGTACCAACCGTTCCACCCCATTTCCCACCCAGGTGCGTACTACTGCCTCCGAATGGGGCTTCATAGCCAACTGGCGCCACATAATGTCCAAGCAGTGCTTGAGATCAGGCACGCTGTCTACCAAGGTGCCATCCAGATCCACCATCACCAAGCGGGGATGGGCTAGCAATGCTGTTGGTGTCGCCATGGCAAGGTCTCCTGTGGATACCTCAGCGGCCTACTTTGGCCAATTCTGCCCGCATCGCTCCAACAACAGTGTCGTAACGGTGGGGATCTGTTGGCCGACTCGCTCCAAAGATGGCAGAACCAGCCACAAAAGTATCAGCCCCCGCCGCAGCAATGGTGCCAATGTTATCTGCTTTAACACCACCATCAATTTCTAGACGAATGGAATAACCGCTCTCATCAATGAGTTGCCGGGCTTCCTTTAACTTTGCCAAAGTAGCTGGGATAAACTTTTGGCCGCCGAATCCCGGGTTTACTGACATCAACAACACCATGTCTACTTTGTCCATTACATAGCGCAGATAGCTCAAGGGGGTGGCAGGATTGAATACCAATCCTGCTTTACAACCCGATTCCCGAATCAATCCTAGAGTACGATCAATGTGTTCACTGGCTTCGGGATGAAAGGTAATGTAGGTTGCGCCGGCAGCGGCAAAGTCGGGAATGATGCGATCTACCGGTTTGACCATCAGGTGAACATCAATGGGGGCGGTAACCCCGTGTTTCCGTAGTGCTTCGCAGACCAAGGGGCCAATGGTCAGATTGGGAACGTAATGATTGTCCATCACGTCAAAATGAACGATGTCTGTTCCTGCCGCCAGGACGTTAACCACCTCCTCTCCCAGACGGGCAAAGTCAGCGGAAAGGATGGAGGGGGCAATTAGGTAATCTGCCATCGTGCTAACCTCAATTGATATACGCGCTAAGGAGCGCTCCGCCCCCGCCAACGCGGGGTCTATCCAGCTAAACAGGGCTTCGGACTTTAACCGATCCATGGCTGATTTTCAGTATCATCCCCCACGGGGAGTTGCTTGCAATTTTTCCCGACTCGTTTTTAGCGTTCTTCTGGGAATTGGTTTAGTGGCCCCATCTGTGGCTGAATTCAATGATGCAGCTACCCCGGCCGTTCCCACCAGCGTTGCGCCCCCCTACAC
>CAWUNB010000240.1:0-3388 GCA_963923745.1 uncultured Thiotrichales bacterium | reverse complement strand
CATAAAGTCGGTCACCATGCTGCATATTAGATTCACCAGCCTGTTCTAGATAAATAATCAATCGTAAAAATTTAGATCGCTTAATACCATTATCACCGAACATAGCCCGAATATTTAGCAATCCCAAACCCCGTACTTCTAAAAAATTGCGTAATAATTCGGGGCACGTTCCTGCTAGGATATCCGGTGCTACTCGAGTGAATAGCGGCGCATCGTCGGCTACTAATCGATGTCCTCGGCTAATAAGTTCAAGTGCCAATTCACTTTTGCCTACTCCAGCGGCCCCTGTTAATAATACTCCAATACCCATAACCTCCATGAAAACACCATGGATGGTCAGTCTTTCTGCTAATAAGTGAGAGAGATAATAGCGTAAGTAGGTGATAATTTTTTCGGCAGAAGTCGTAGTGGTAAACACTGGTCTATTCGCTATTTCTGCTTGATCCACTAACGCAGGGATAACGCTTTGGCCATCTGCGACCACCACCATTGCCGGAGCTAAAGCCAATAACTTTCCCACCATAACATTTCGATCATCGGCGTTAAGCGTGGCAAAGTAGTCTCCATCGCGCTGGCTTAGCACCTGAATTCGATGGGGGTGGATAAGGTTTAGCGGACCCACTAACGATGCTGTTCCTCCTTCCGCTCCGGCCACTCCGACAGTTTCTTCCTCCCCATCCCGGCCAGCCAGCCACCGCAACCCCAACCGCTCACCGTGGGTTTCATACAAAGCGAGCACTGTAACGGAAGGAGGCATTTAACTATTTCCCGAATACTCGGTCAGAATCCGATATAGCACCGCAGGATCAGCTGTTTCTCGCAATTGTTGGCGCAGAGGTACCTCGCTAAAGAGACGTGCAAGGTGAGCGAGGATTCTCAGATGTTCGTCCGTCGCTTGCTCAGGAACGAGCAACGCGAAGAATAAGTCTACCCCTTGATCATCAGGCGCATCGAAGGGGATCGGTTGAACCAATTGCAAAAAAGCACCGGTGGGGCGAGTAATCTGTTTTAATCTCCCATGGGGTAAGGCAATTCCTTTGCCCAGACCAGTGGCACCGAGACGTTCTCGAATCGTAAGCGCCTCAACAATCTGGCTCAGCGCTAGCCCCGCCTCTCCCTTCAGCAGCAATTCAGCCAACTGTTCCAAAACTCGACGCTTACTGGTGGCTCGCGCTCCGGCAAGTACCTGTTCTGGTGTCAGGAGTTCAGCGACGTTCACCATAGCCTTACCTCATAAACCGGGCCCGGAATGCCTGACAAGCGTCTGGTCATTCCGGGCTAGACGATACAACTCCCATAATAAATTAAAGGGATTTTATCGATCTCAACTAGGGATGTTTTTTAGCGACGGTGATCGGTCAGTTTCTCCTTATGGCGCCGGATCTGGCTATCCAATTTATCCGTTAGGGCATCAATCGCAGCGTACATATCCCCGTCTTCCGCATCTGCATATATCGCAGCGCCATTCAGGTTGAAGTTAGCTTCAGCCTTTTGCCGGAGCTTCTCCACGCTGAGCACCACATGTACGGTGGTCACGTTGTCGAAATGCCGCTCCAGGCGTTGCAGCTTATTGATTACATAGTCATGGAGAGCCTGTGTGATATCGACGTGGTGTCCTGTCACGGTGATTTGCATGGACAACTACTCCTCTCTTTCTTCTGGGTAAGGGCCGACCCGATCTGAGTCGGATTGAAGGTCACAGTCTGGACTAAAAGCAGATAACTCATCTAGGCCAGGCGCTTGCGCTCGCTAGAGGGTGGGATGGACAAAGCCTCCCGGTACTTCGCCACCGTACGTCTCGCAACTTGAATACCCTGTTGAGCTAATAGGGTGGCGATTCGGCTGTCGCTCAAGGGTTTGCCAGGTTCTTCGGCAGACACCAAGCGTTTGATTAGGGCGCGGATAGCCGTGGAAGAACAGTCTTCACCGCTGGTAGTGCTTAAATGGCTGGAGAAGAAATACTTCAGCTCATAAATACCTCGAGGAGTATGCATATATTTCTGAGTTGTCACTCGAGAAATAGTAGACTCGTGCATACCCAGTGTCTCCGCAATATCGTGGAGCACCAAAGGACGCATTCCTTCCTCCCCTTGTTCAAGGAAAGCTCGCTGCCGGTCAACGATAGCAGTTGCTACCTTAAGTAAAGTCTCATTGCGGCTTTGCAAACTTTTTAGAAACCAACGAGCTTCTTGTAAATGGCTGCGAAGATAATGATTATCAGGGCTGTTATCTGCACGCCGGATCAAGGATGCATATCGGGAATTAACCCGCAACCGAGGAGCTATTTCTGAATTAAGTTCTACTTTCCAACCCCCTCGATGACGGGTCACGATAACATCGGGGACGACATATTGGGGCTCGGCTTCTGTTACCTGACCACCGGGGCGGGGATTAAGTCGCTGAATAAGTTGCACAACCTGGCGCAATTGCTCCTCCTCTAATAGGAGACGACGGCACAGTTGAGTAAAGTCCCGCCGCGCCAACAGTGGCAAGTATTCCGCCACTAGTCGCTTGGCTTGAGCTAACCAAGGGGTAGCAGGGGGGTAGCTACGCAATTGCAGTAATAAGCATTCCTGTAAATTTTGCGCTCCCACTCCGGGAGGATCAAAGCTCTGGATCAAATGGAGTACGGCAGTCACCTCTTCCCTGTCTACCGCCACTTCCGACTCCAAAGTCTCTAAAATTTCCTCCAAGGGGCAACTCAGGTAGCCATCCCCGTCGATGGCGTCTATTAATACTGCGGCAATGGAAGCGTCCTTGAGAGACAGCGGAGTAAGACGCACCTGCCACAGTAAATGATCCCGCAAGGATTCTTTCGGGCCAGCACGGAGATCAAAATCCTTTCCCTCCGATTCCGAACTGTTGGAACCAGTCCCCGAAAACTCGTAGTGATCTTCCCAAGCACTGTCTATTGGAAGATCCTCGGGAATGGCAGACTCCCCTAAGCTAAGTTCGCGAGCAGCGTCATCTTCGCTCTCAGCGGGACTCGTCCCATCCGTTGATTCCCCTTCTTGCCAGTGACGTTCACCCTCTTCCTCACCCTCTTCGTCTTCTCCCTCTGTTCCTTCTTCCAACATGGGGTTGGACTCCAGTACCTGTTGAATCTCCGCCTGCAACTCCAAAGTAGACAACTGCAGCAGGCGAATCGCCTGCTGTAGTTGGGGTGTCATGGTGAGGGTCTGGCCAAGCCGCAGCTGGAGAGACTGTTTCATGGATAGATCAGGTATTGAAGATCACGGCGGTAGGTCCATTCTAGCGCAAATAACGTGCCATGGAATGCAAATTACCTCCAACTCAGTGCACTCTAAACCACCGTCTAACAACCGGGAGCCGTCATCATATACCTGTCTCTTATACACATCTCCGAGCCCACGAGACCAGAGAGGAT
>CAWUNB010000239.1:0-3396 GCA_963923745.1 uncultured Thiotrichales bacterium | reverse complement strand
CCCCCCATCCCTCCCCGGGAAGATTTTTGGGAAGAAGCGCCTGAAACCTGCCCCCCATCGCTTCCGGTAGAGCGACTAGAGACCCGACCAATGCTACCTGAATAGGCTGCTTGGTTAACGCTGCTATGATTGACGGTGGAAACGCTCATGGTCTCCTCCTAACTAAAATTTGAAGTAACTGTTATCAAGACGGAATCCTCCTCTCGCACTCTGTTATCGACTACTGGCTCACAGCGACAAGAGGCTTTTTTTCTATAAACGATAGCGACTGGCTGACCGATGAAGCTGGGCAGAAAGTTCCGCAAGGCGGGTAGAAAGACTTGCTGTCTCCGTGGCACTTTGGCTATTTTCTTCGCTACTACGGGCAACCCGTTCCACGCGCCCAGCGATTTCATTACTGGCTTGTCCCTGTTCCCGGAGAATTCCTGAAATAGCATTAACTTCGTGTTCTACCCGGGTTACTTCGCCCTTGATACGGCCCACTGCATTGATAGCATTATCAGCATCTGCCATACCAGCAGAAACTAATTGAACAGAAGCGGCCATTTTTTGGCTAGAACTATCACTTCCTTTACGAATAGCATCGATTTTTGCGGAAATATCCTGGGTAGCCAGGGCACTTCGTTCAGCCAATTTTCGTACTTCATCTGCTACCACTGCAAATCCTCGCCCTTGCTCTCCTGCTCGAGCTGCTTCGATTGCTGCATTAAGAGCCAGCAGGTTAGTTTGATCAGCCACTTCACGGATAACTTGCACAATAGAAGTAATCTCTAACGAAGCGCTTCCCAGGTCACGAATAGCACTCGCTGTTTCTTCAATGCGTTGGCCAATATTACGAATATGGCTAATGGTTTTTTCCATAATAGCAGCTCCCTCCGTGGCGGCTACATCAGAACTACGGGCGGCCTGTGCCAGTAATTGGGCATTATCAGCTACGTGATTAATGCTTACGGTAAGTTCCTCAACAGAAGCTGCCATCGAGGAGGCACTGCGGGACTCGTCCTCAGCACTGGAGGAAACTTGTCTAGATGAAGTTGCCAACTGGGCAGAGATAGTCGCAATTTGCTGAATAGCTTCTATAAACTCCTGTAACATTTCCCGTAACCCAACAATAAGTCGACCCACGGCGGCAGCCGTCTCGGTTACTTCATCATTCCCTGATAAATTAATAGTTTTACTAAAGTCTCGCTCATCAATAATCTGCACTAAAGTATTGCTCATTCGCTGCAATCGGCTGACTACTCCTTGATATAAAAATAAACCTGCTAAAATCATAGTGATAGCCGTGATCAAAATAGAGGCTACAGTTAAAATATCAGCCGTTCGACGTACATCGAGAATTTCTTCATGCAATCTTTCACTATAACTAATATTATCAGCGGTTACTTCATCCAAAATAGGCAATAAAGTACGAATAGCCTTCCGTTGTTCGGTACGAAAATAAGTTACAGCTTCATCTAAATTACTAGTTCGTACTAATTTTAGTAGTTGACTATTGGTTTTAAAATAATTTTCTAGCGCTCTCCTATATTCGCCGTAGAGGCGGCGTTGTTCCTCTCGAGAGATTACTTTACGATAATTTTGCTCAAATTTTTCAATATTGCTAATATTTCCTTTTTGACGCTCCAAGGTTTCTTCTATCTCTTCATTAGATTTAGTAATAAGCAACTGAGTTTCCCTATTGCGAAAATCAATAATTTCCGCTCGGAGGGCTTGAGATAACCGCACAGCAGGTAGCACTTGATCAGCAATGCGTTCAGTAATAGCCGTCAGTCGTTCTAACTGCAGCAAAGTAATTCCGCTGGTTGTGCCAATTAACACAATAAAGACAATAATAGCTGTAATAACTTTTCTGGCGATGGTCATATAAAATCTCCAAGGGACGACTATCAACCTAACCTACCGCAACCCGAGCATTTCTAAATAACCGCAGCCACGGCCCTGCTTGCTGCCAATCGTCGGGTCGCCAAGAAAATTGTTGGGCCAGAAATACTCGCTCAGGATGGGGCATCATGATAGTAAAACGGCCATCGGGGGTAGTCAGACCGGTAATGCCGGCTGGTGACCCGTTTGGATTGTAGGGGTAACACTCACTGGCCTGGCCCCGGTTATCCCCATAAGCCAATGCCACCAATCCCGCTTGCTGTACGCGCTGGACATCCTCGGGGGTAGCAAAAACAGCTCGGCCTTCTCCATGGGCCACCGCAATGGGCATCCGGGAACCTGCCATCCCAGCGAAAAATAAGGACGGTGAATTCGGTACCGTAACTAGGGATAATCGTGCTTCAAACTGTTCTGAGGTATTGCGTAGAAAGTCCGGCCACAACTCCGCACCCGGAATAAGTTCCCGTAACTGGGACATCATTTGGCAACCGTTGCATACTCCCAAAGCAAAGCTATCGGGGCGAGTAAAAAAAGCAGCAAAAGCATCCCGAGCTCGAGGATTAAATAAAATGGACTTGGCCCATCCTCCCCCTGCCCCGAGTACATCACCGTAGGAAAAGCCACCGCAGGCAGCCAAACCCTGGAACTCCTGCAGAGTGACCCGTCCCGCCAGAATATCACTCATGTGGACGTCCACTGCGGCAAAACCTGCCCGATCAAAAGCTGCAGCCATTTCCAGCTGACCATTGACCCCTTGTTCCCGCAGGATCGCTACTTGAGGCCGTCGGCCACGTTTAACATAGGGGGCAGCAATATCCTCTTCTGGGTCGAAGGAAAGCTGGGCATGTAACCCCGGATCAGCTCTATCCAGTAGGTTGTCATACTCCTGGCTGGCAGTAGCCGGGTTGTCCCGCAGTGCCTGAATACGATAGCTGGTTTCAGCCCAAGCCCGTTGTAGATCAACCCGGCTTTCCGCCAGACACTCCCGACCGCTATGGCGAATAATCAAGCGGTCGTCTTCCCGCAAACTACCCAAACAGTGAATATGATGGCCGAGTCCAGCAGAGCGGAACGCCGCCAGCACTTCCTCTGTGTCCCGATGGCTAACCTGTAACACCGCTCCTAATTCTTCGCTGAACAACGCCGCCAGGGGATCATCCCCCAAACTGTCCAGGTCAACGGTAAGTCCACAGTGGCCAGCAAAAGCCATTTCGCACAACGTGACCCACAATCCACCGTCCGAACGATCGTGGTAGGCCAGTAGACGTCCTTCCCGATTTAACGTTTGTAGGGTGCTAAAGAATTCCCGCAGCGCCCCAGGATCATCCAGGTCTGCTGCTATCCGCCCTACTTGGCGATAGACCTGGGCTAGGGCCGAACCACCAAGACGGTTACGACCTTTCCCCAAGTCCACCAGTAGCAAATCGGTATCCCCCCGATCGGTGCGTAACTGGGGTGTCAGGGAGCGGCGTACATCTCTAACCCGGGCGAAGGCGCTGATCACTACTGATA
>CAWUNB010000238.1:0-3413 GCA_963923745.1 uncultured Thiotrichales bacterium | reverse complement strand
AATATTAAAGCCGAATCATTACGTTTAGGTAATTTTACTCAAGAAGAAACAAAAAGTTTATGGCACCAACATGAACTAGAAACTGGTCAATTGATTGATTCTGCCATTTATCCTGAATTATGGCTGGACACTATGGGCCAGCCTTGGTTGGTTAATGCATTAGGTTATGAGTTAATCAGAAAAGACTCAACCTTAAAAGAGCAATACCATAATCCTATTACTCTGGAAGCCTATCGAGGGGCTCGAGAGCGACTTATTCAAAGTCGGGCTACCCATCTGGATCAATTAACAGATAAGTTGCGAGAGGAGCGGATTAATCGAGTCATTGGTGCTTTATTATCAAATGAATCGATTGAGGAGCGTTATCCGCAAGATGATTTACAATATATTGAAGATTTAGGACTTATTCGACGCAAACCTCAGTTGGCTATTGCTAACCGAATTTATCAGGAAGTCTTACCGCGAGAAATCACTTCCCCCATTCAAGATGTCTTAGTGCAGCCTCAGATTTGGTACGTTCGCCCCGATAATCATTTAGATTTTCCAAAATTATTGACGGCTTTCCAGCAATTCTTTCGCGAGCATTCGGAAGCCTGGTTAGAACGCTTTGAATACAAAGAAGCCGGTCCCCATTTACTGATGCAGGCTTTTCTACAACGAATAGTGAATGGGGGTGGACGAATTAACCGGGAATACGGATTGGGACGGAAACGGACCGATCTATTGGTGGAATGGCCATTAGATGAAAAACAAAGTTTTTTTGGGCCAGTACAACGAATAGTGATTGAATTAAAATTACTTAAAAAATCTCCAGAAACCACGTTAACCGATGGTTTAATACAAACGGCGCAGTATGCTGATGGGGTAGGGGCTAATGAGGCGTATTTAATACTATTTGACCGTCGTCCAGGGCAAGATTGGGAGAGCCGAATTTGGCAAAAAACGCTAAGCCACGGTAATTGGGCAATTGGCGTATGGGGGATGTAGTCGGTCGGATTTATAGCGACGTTAGAACATCTGATTGAGGAAGGCTTTATTATCAATTTGGGAAAGCGTAACTAATCCCCAACAGTCAACTAATAAACTATGACCATACAAATCGGTGTAGATTTAGGAGGTACCAAAATAGAATCTATCGCTTTAGATCGCGACGGTTGTATTTTGGCACGACAACGTATTCCCACTCCTCGAAATGACTATCCAGCTACTGTAGCGGCGATAGCTAATTTGGTGTTGACGTTGGAGAAAGAATTAGGCCAACGGGGAACTGTAGGAATTGGAACCCCAGGAGCAGTTTCTCCTGCCACTGGACGAATTAAAAACTCCAATTCTGTTTGGTTGCTGGCACAACCTTTGGCACGAGATCTCTCTGTTGCGTTAAATCGACCGGTGAGATTGGCCAATGATGCTGATTGTTTCGCTTTGTCGGAAGCGACAGATGGCGCAGCAGCAGGTGCAGCTACGGTTTTTGGCGTCATCATCGGTACTGGTACTGGAGGTGGAATTGTGGTCCATGGCCGTCTGCTGGCTGGACCTAATGCCATTGCTGGCGAATGGGGACATAACCCTCTTCCCTGGCCAACGGCCACGGAGTGGCCTGGTCCCCCTTGTTATTGCGGTCGTTTGGGTTGCATTGAAACTTTCCTTTCTGGTCCTGGCTTAGCTCGAGACCATCAACAAAACACCGGCGAAGAAAACTTAACCGCTGAGGCTATTGCTCGTCAGGCTTTGGCTGGTGATAAAGCTGCGCTGGCTACCTTAGCTCGCTACGAAGAGCGATTGGCTCGAGCCTTAGCCTCCGTGATCAATGTATTGGATCCCTCGGTGATTGTGCTTGGTGGTGGAATGTCAAATTGGTCAAGGCTGTATCAGACTGTTCCAACTTATTGGTCTCGTTGGGTATTCTCAGATCGAGTAGATACCCAATTAGTGCAAGCTCGCCATGGTGATTCCAGTGGAGTACGGGGTGCCGCATGGTTATGGCCAATGGCTAAATAACCAAAATACCCTACTCTTTGGATAATTCAAGGTTACGTTGGTGGCCTGTCAACGCTTTCAGAAATATCACAAGATCTTGTTGTTCTTCATCGGACAGATTGAGGGGTTGCAACAATCGGGATTTGCCTGGGTTATCCCCACCCCCCCGATTATAGAAAGCCACCACGTCCTCCAAATTGGCTAAAGCTCCGTTGTGCATATAGGGAGCTGATTGCTCCACATTACGCAACCCTGGGGTGCGAAACCGCCCCCGATCCCCGGTTTCTTTAGTTACGAGCTCTCGTCCTGGATCTCCCTTTAACTCAGCCCAATCTTTAATACCCGACTGGTGGGCGTCGAAACGCACCGTTGCCATTGCCGCTGGGTTATTAACTACATGATTATCGGCCACGCCCAAATTATGAAATTGGTTATCTGTTAGGGTTGGTCCTCGGTGACAGGCCATGCAGTTAGCCTTTCCAAGGAATAGCGCTAAACCCCGTTTTTGAGCATCGTCCAGGGCATCCAATCGACCTGCCATGTAGCGATCAAGAGGGCTATCATCAAAGACCAAGGTTCGTAAAAAAGTAGCCAGTGCCTGGCTAATACGCAGTGGTGTGGGATTCTCTTCACCGAATGCTCGGCGAAATGCACGCCGATAGCCTTCATCCCCTCGAAGCTGTTCTGCCAACAATTCACTATCGTGGTTCATTTGCAGCACGTTGCTAATAGTCCCCAATGCCTGTTTATCCAAACTACCACCACGACCGTCCCAACCTAGGGGCAAATTAAAGGCGACATTAACTAAACCAGGAGCATTGCGGGCAGCCTGTTGGCTAGTGAAAGCAGGTCCTAGGGTGGTGGAGTGGCCGTAGCTATGGGTAGGGTTATGACAACTTTGACAGGCTAGGGTCCCGTCTCCAGACAAACGGTAGTCTTGAAACAATCGCTTCCCCAGATCTACTTTTGCCTGAGTCATAGGATTGTCATCGGGAACCGGTAACGGCCCTAAAGAACCAATGAGAGTTTTCACGGTATCGGGGGTCGTATCTGGGGTGGGTGTTGCATCAAGAGAATGAATTACCTCAGCGGTAACTCCTCTGGCAGAAATCTCTGCTTCTTGGGGGGATCCCCAAGTAGAGATGCTGTTGGTGACCAATAGGCAGGGCGCGATCAGCTGAACGATGGAGCGAAACTGCCAGCTCCGGACAGAGGTGGACATGGAAAATCCTTAGCAGAGAGTAAGCTTCGGAAAACAGGGTGGTTAATTTTGCCTGATCAGGGGCCATGAGCGGAGAGGTATAGCCTGCCTTGGGAATGATCCTATGGTTTTTTCTTGGCGATGGGACGGAGATTACCAGGAACTCCTAACGACGAAAGACGTCCATGGATTGTTACCAATGGAGCGGCACCCGTTGCTTCGGTAACAGCAACCG
>CAWUNB010000237.1:0-3439 GCA_963923745.1 uncultured Thiotrichales bacterium | reverse complement strand
GACATCCCTTTTCGCTAGAGTCGCCAACCGTAGCAATATGCCCTTCCTGGTCACAGATCTACCAAATACTAACTACCGTCCCCCTACTCCCGCCGCAGAACACTGGCCAAACCGCGCCAGCAACGGATCCACTTGTTCTGCTTCAGCAAACCCCTTAGCCCGGAGCAAACAGGCAGAACATTCACCGCAGGGAGGTTGAAGGCCGTTGTAGCAAGTATGGGTAAAAGCTAAGACCGGCAACGCTCCTACCGTGGTAGCCAGTTCTACGGTAGCCGCTTTCGACAGGTGCATCAAGGGAGTATGCAGCTCAATGGAGTAGTCCATGCCCAGGGAGATGGCTTGCTCCAAAGCTTGCAACGTGGTTTCCCGGCAGTCGGGGTAACCGCTGTAATCAGTTTGCGCTACGCCGGTAACGACATGGTGAATACCCCGTTGGTAGGCGTAAGCAGCGGCAAAAGTGAGAAAAATGAGGTTGCGACCAGGGACGAAAGTATCTGGTAATCCCGTTACTGGAGCATCTCCAACCGGGACGGGTTGATCGCCGGTGAGGGCGTTTCCTCCTAAAGCAGCAAAAGTATTGATGGGCAGTATTTCGTGGGGTACCCCTGCCAAGATGGCTACTCGACGGGCGCAATCCAGTTCAAGGCGGTGGCGTTGACCGTAATCAAAAGTGAGGGCAGTGACTCGGCCAGTTCCCCAACGAGCCAGGGCCCAATAGAGACAAGTTGTGGAATCTTGGCCACCGGACAACACCACCAGGGCATCGAAGGATTGGGTGACGGCAGAATCAGTAGGAATATCCGTAGATGACGAAGATGAATCAGTAGGAGACATTGGAGACATTAGTGTTGGCCTCGTTGGCCAAAAAGGGCGGTACCGATACGAACCAAGGTTGCGCCTTCAGCAATGGCCGCTTCCAGGTCATCGGACATCCCCATGGATAGAGTGTCCAGGGCTAAACCTTGCTGGCACAGCCCCTCATAGAGTTGGCGCAATCGGCGAAAGGGTGCTCGGGCTAGGGTGGGATCCGTTACCGGAGCAGGGATAGCCATCAGTCCACGCAACCGCAAACGGGGTAAGCGGGCAACTTCCTGGGCCAACGCTGGTAACGATTCCGGGCTCACCCCCGACTTACTGGCCTCGCCGTCCACGTTCACCTCGAGGCAAATGTTAAGGGGAGGCAATTCAGCAGGGCGTTGCTCGCTGAGACGCATGGCTATCTTAAGACGATCGACGCTGTGGACCCAGTGAAATAGATTAGCCACCGGACGGGTTTTGTTGGACTGGAGGGGGCCGATAAAGTGCCACTCCAGGGGAAGATCCGCTAGGTGGGGCAGTTTGTTTTGGGCCTCTTGCAGATAATTTTCCCCAAACTGTCGTTGGCCAGTACCAGCCATGGCGCGAATGGCTTCCGGAGGATGGGTTTTACTAACAGCCAGCAGTTGTACCTGTCCCGGTAGACGACCAGCCAGGTGTTCGGCCCGGTGGATACGGGCCTGCACCTGCAGCCAGCGATCGGTCAGAGTGGGGTCTATCATCGCTGGGCTGATCATTGAGACAACGGGTTCATTGGGATAACAGGTTTAGACTCGGAAGCGCCCGACTTGGGCGTCTAGTTGATCGGCTAATCGGGCCAATTCTTGCAACTTACTAACCCCATCTTTGGAGCGTTGGGCGTTGTCCCGGGCAGTCGTGGATAGAGATCCCATGTGACGGAGGATGTTGGCGCTGCCCTGGGCATGTTGACGGGTTGCCGCTGCGATACCTTCCGCTTGTTGGTTCACCGCACCGGCACTGGTGGCCATTCGTTCGATGAGACCCGCGCTGGCCTGAATGCTATTGGTCACCAAGGCAGCGGCTTCTGCCGCTTGCCCCATGGCAGCCACCAGTTGGCGACTGCCTTGGATGTGGTCTTGGATTAGCTGACCAATACGGGCGGTGGATTGGTGCGCTCGAACTGCTAGTTGGCGGACTTCATCCGCTACTACCGCGAATCCTCGCCCACTTTCCCCAGCCCGAGCCGCTTCAATGGCAGCATTAAGGGCGAGTAGGTTAGTTTGCCGGGTAATGTCGTCAATCATCCCCACCATTTCCAACATGCTGTGGCCTTTGCTATTCAAGGTATCTACTTCCCGTTGCAATCCCCCTAAGCCCCGTCCCATGGCCTGGGCTTGTTCCGTCATGGAATGCACTTGAAGCAGCCCTTGCTGGGCTTCTCGGCCCACTTCCCCCGCTTCGGCAGCAGCGTGGCCAGCGGCTTCAGCAATACCCGCCACTGTTTCTTCCAGATGGTGGGCTGCCGAGGCAGTCTCATCGGCCCGTTCGGCGCTATTGCACACATAGCTGACTACTTGCTCCATTTCCCCTTGTACTTGGCCGGCTTGACGGCGTACTTGGGTGGACAGGCTCTTGATGGCGACAACCAATCCTTGAAGGTTATCCATCATGCTGTTGAAAGCTTTCGTGGCGTCCCCTACTTCGTCTTTGACAACTAGGTCCACCCGCCGGGTCAGATCACCCTGACCAGCAGCAATATCACACAGGATATCCCGCAACGTCACCATGGGACCCGCAATCCGCCGCCCAGCCACCACAGTGACCACCAACCCCAACATTAATCCTAGTATTACCAATCCCCATACCCAAGCGGCTGTTTCCTGACTATGACTCAATAATTCGCTGTTAGTGGCTGTCGATCGCGCTTGTTGACGAGCGATGAAACGGCCAACCCGTTCCTGAATTTTTGCTAGCAGGGGAGTTAACTCGCTGCGGACCAAGTAGGCATCCATTCGCCAACGATCACCGCTTTGGATTCCCACTAATCGATCAAATCGGCGAATAAACTCCGTACGCAGATCAATGAAGTGGTCAAAAGTGTCAGATTGCTCGAAATTGAGGAGATCGCGACGATTCTTAATCACGTCCACCAAATGTCCTGTCTGCTGTAGGTAGAGTCGAGCATCAGCCAGTAAGTTGGGGGAGCGGAAAGCGAGGTAGCCCCGCAGCCCCACCATAACGTTAGTCCACTGGAAGCGGAGATCCCCTAGGTTTTGCACTAAGGTCCAGCGCTCCTCTCCCTGAGCTTCCCATTGATCAACCTGCAGTAAGCTGCTGAGTAACTGTAGAATTTCTCGATTTAGCGGACTAATAGACTCTTCCACGTATCCCAAAGCTGGCAAATTTTCTCCGGGATGTTGGGCCAGGTGTAACAATCGCTCACCTTGACTACGTAGGGTCTCCAACAGGTTACCTACCTCCCCTGCCAGGGCAAGGCTGGGGGGATCAGCTCGCACCGTTGCTCGATTTTCCAATTCACGCAGCAACTTGGCAGCCTCCGTCAGTCGCTGGTTATAAGCTTCCCGATGGCTATCCTCGGTGCTAAGTAGGTAAAAACCTAAAGCAGCGGCCCCCCGCCCCAGGGTATGGGCTAGACCCAGGG
>CAWUNB010000236.1:0-3441 GCA_963923745.1 uncultured Thiotrichales bacterium | reverse complement strand
CACTGGCTGCTCGCACAAAGCCGTTAACCTGGCTACCGGGCACACTGATGGCGAACCCCTTGAGGGCATGGGTATAGGTACGGGTAACAGTAGCGCCGCTATAGTTGGCAGCGATGGTGGCGGATTCACCGGCTACATCGGTTACCGTATCGTTGAATACCACGACGAAAGTTCGGGCCGGACTGGTATAGCCACCCTGAAAGAAGTATTCATGGTGGTCGTCCATCCCGTAGTGATTGGCCACCATACCGGTGGCATACATTGCTGGAACCCCGTGGCTGCTACTGACTTGATCGACCGTGTAGGCCATGGATGTTCCAGGGGGAGCTAGCAGTTGCTGGACAGCGGCATTTTGCACGATAGAAAACTGCTCCCGGGGACTTAACGTTTCGTCAATGGGGTGATCGCTATCGAATTGCTCATGAAGTCTGGTGTGAGCCTCGCCGAAATTTTCAGCCATCCCCCGGGCATGTTGGTGCATCCTCTCATCGGGGTTCCTGACATAATCCCCCATGGGATCCTGTTGATTCGGATCCAAATCCAGTAGCTCGCAGATTCTGTGTTTAGCATCCGCTAACCTTAAGCCATCATTAAATACTGCTCCGGCTACCAGGGTAGTCAGAGGACTGACCACCGTATCATTGACGGTATCGCCATCCACGTACTCTGCCAATGGACTAACCAGGGTGAAACCGGCACGCCCTGCTTCAGCCAGCGTTTTGCCGTTATCATCCAGGTCATAAGCAGTATCTGCGACGATGGAGACCAAGGATCCTTGGGCAATCTGATCAGCCGTCAGTCCTGTGGTATCGATGGAAAAACGCCCGTCATCCCCTGTTGCCGCTGATTCCGGCTCGCCTTCATCCCGTTGCTGGTTGTTATTCAAATCTAAAAACACCACAGCACCTTTGATGGGACCATCGATAAGGGAGCCAGATAACCGGCTGGTTAAGACGCTTCCTCCGCTAGAACCACCACCGCAGGCGCTCAATCCCAAAGCAGCAGCTAGTGCCAATGCCAGATTATTGCGGGGAAAATGGTGTGTCATTGCAATTCTCCTAGGGAAGTAAAAGTCAATCAGAGGGGGAGTGGACACGGCGCACTTGGGCCCGGCCAGCGTGCCACTCCAATTCCACTTCGGCGTTTTGCCCGACCCAACGACTAAGGTCCGACTGTCCCAACGCTAAATCGGTGAGATCCATCTGTTCGGTATGACCATCCCGTTCCAGGGTGATAGTTCCCTGTTGGGGATCGATATGGGTGATTTGTACGGTGGCATTCCCCACTCCTGCCTCTGGAATGGTGGCGGAGCAATGAAGCCGAGTGGCTACCAGGGGTTGGGGACCGGGGGCAGTAGTTACTGTGGCGTATACGGTATTTGTTGCCAGGGATAGGCAGTTGCTAGCGGCCAATATGTCGGGAGGAACCCGAAGGGGGGTATCACGCAGGGTGAGATCGTTGGTACCGCTGCTGGCCCAATTTGGAGAAGCCAATACTCCTTTGATAACAACACCTTCCTGCCAACGATCAGCGTGGGCAGGTAATTCTCCGGTGGAAACAGGACCAGTTTGCCAGGCAAGTTGGGCTGGAATGGGTTGAAAAGTTACCCGATGGATCCGCTCCACCCATAAACCCACCAACTGGTCCTCTCTCAGCGCAAGGGTTGTGGTATCCACCAAGAAGGTTAATTGATTGGCTAAGGTTAGGGTTCGATCGGTCCAATAGGCTACCGGGCCACTGAATAACACCGGAGTATCGTGGGCTTGGTTGCGACACTTCTCCAGTCTTACCCCTTGTAGAACGCCGTCTTCCCAATCACCATAAACTTCTACTTCATCTCCCAACTGCACTGCCGTGACTGCGGTGAAACCATCTATTACCGTTCGGTTGCTGTCGATATAGACCGCTTGCCCCAATACGTTGATTACACCCCGGTTAGCCTGGCTAACTTCGGTCACTGGACCAATCAGTTGGGGTAGAACATGAACTTGAGTCGTTGCGGTACCTGTACTATCCAGGGTGATTTCCACTCGCTGTCCCAATTTAGGGGTAGTGACAACCCAGTTGCCGTCACTATCGGCTATATAGGCTTCCGTTCCCGAGTCGCCATATTCGATACCGTTGACGATAAGGCTACCGAACCCTGTGATGTCTCCCAGCACCACACCGGTTCCTCCGCTGCCTATTCCTCCCGGACCGCTGGCAAATAAATCGGCCCCTCCACCGCAGCCAGATAGAGTTGCTAGGAAAGCGAGGCAAGGCAAAAGGGCTTGTCCGTTCATGGTTGTGGATCCTGGTTAGACTCGGGGGCAGCGTAGGTGAACATCCCTAAACGGAAGCGGTAGGACTCAGGGCTATCGGTATCTTGAATGCACAGAGGGGTAGCGGTAGTAGTCATTTCCCGTAATACCTGTTGCCACAACAGCCGGGCTTGTTCAGTGAGGTGGTTGACAGACTCTGCAGTCAAACCATTAGCGAACAGACTTTGTTCGAGGTGGGGGGGATTATTTTCTTGATTAATGTTGTCACTGCCGGCATGGAGGTGATCAGCAACACCGGCAGCAAACAGGTCGTACTTTTCCCGTTGGTTGGGAGCAGGGATAAAGCGCTGGCGGCGCAAAGTGACTTGAGCTTCTGCCACATCAATAAGTCCCAATCGTTGTAGTTCTTCCAGTACTGCCCGGTGATGAATGTCCCTGGAGATGCTTTGTACCAGACTGGCAAAAGAGGGCGGTGGACCATCGAAAGGAAGGACTTCCGGCAAAGAATCCACTACCCAACGAGTAAAGACTTGATTGGCTGGACTGGGTTTACTCCAAGTGTTGCCCAGCTTGGCAAGGGTACTAGTACTATCGCTGGCTTCTTCTCGAAGAGCATGAACATCTTTGCGGTGAAGCCCTGAGCGCAGAGTAAGGGCTGAATCGGTGAGCTTGCGCTCCTCTCGATTAAGATCCTCCATGGCCGCTGCCAGGAACAAAGGCTTAATGGCAGCAGCAAAAACCCCATGACCGATCCCCTGGCGCACCATCCACTGCACCAAGGGTTGGGCCATGACTAAAGCGTGGGCAAGTTGTTCGTGTTCCGGAAGCGTATCCATGGAAGAATATTTTATGTGAAATTTTCACATTTGCAATCTTTTAAGCCTACTTCCCCGCAAACCCGTCTGTCGTGACACCACGACAGATATAAATTATTAAATTCAATAAGTTATAAAACTATCCCCTAACCTTTGTCGCTATGCAGCGACGCTCGCCTCTCTCACTCATAGGCCAGTTATCTCTAACTAATTGATAATAATTATAAAAAATCGTTGGCCCAATTATTGAATTAAACAGAACCATTCGCCGCACTCAGCGGCTGCCGTTGGCCCCCACGGGCCGTTACCGGAGGTTCTTTATGAGATTCAAAGTAGTGACCACCCTGCTGGGCACTGCTGCCGTG
>CAWUNB010000235.1:0-3451 GCA_963923745.1 uncultured Thiotrichales bacterium | reverse complement strand
TACACAAGGAGTATCGTCGGCAGCGTCAGATGTGTATAAGAGACAGAAGGAAGGCAGCAGTGGCCACGACAACAGACAGCAGATCGAACGGTCCACTGAATGGATCCATTTGTGTGGCCTGAGGCCAGAAAGAGTGCCAGGCAAAGAAAACAGCAAGATTCACGATGACACCGACTACTGCGGCAGCGATGCTCGTCAGGGGGGCAGTGAACTTTATATCGCCACGGGACGCTTCAACCAGTGGGCCACCGGCGATGATAAACATGAAACTAGGCAGAAAAGTAAAGAAAGTCGCTACAGCAGCACCGGCCACGCCGGCTATAAATGTGTTAGCAAATACTTGCTTGGTAATCCCGCCTATGTAACCAACCCAAGTGACGATCATGATTAGTGGACCGGGCGTCGTCTCCCCCAAGGCCAATCCATCCATCATCTGGGCACCGGTCAACCAACCAAAGTAATCAACCGCATTTTGATAGACATAGGGCAGCACTGCATAAGCGCCCCCCAAAGTCAGAAAAGCTGCATTAGTAAAAAATTTACCCATATCCCATAACGTTTGCGAACCTGCAGTTATGGCCAGACCCGCTGTCCAGATCGCTAGGAAAGCAACAAGAGTGACAGCCAATTTATTCCAAGAAAATCTGGCATGTTCCGGTGGTGGTGTGTGGTCATCAATAACTGCCGGACCATAGGTTTTATTGCTGGTACCGTGACCACCGCCGGCCCTGAATTTATCTGGAGCCACCTGGCCCCCCACCGCTCCTAAGATACCGGCAATTAATACAATCCAGGGAAAATCAACCTTAAAGAAGAAGATGCCGATAAAGGCCAGGGCAGCGACACTACCTAACAAGCCATTTTTGATGGACTTCGATCCAATGCGCCACGCAGCAAACAAGACCACAGCTACGATGGCCGGTTTGATGCCATGGAAAATACCAGCAATTCCCGGTATATCGCCAAAATTCAGGTAAATCCCAGCCAGAGCAGATAAAAGAACAAAGGCGGGTAAGAAGAACAGCACACCAGCAACGACAGCCCCCCCTAATCCATGCATTAGCCAAGCGATGTAGATAGCGAGCTGAATTGCCTCTGGGCCAGGCAACAACATGCAGTAGTTAAGCCCATGGAGAAAACGCTGTTCGCTGATCCAACGACGTTTTTCCACCAATTCCTGATGCATCATGGCGATCTGACCAGCAGGGCCACCAAAGCTGATGAAACCAAGTTTGAGCCAGTAAAGGGATGCTTCGGTAAAGGTAGGGGTAGGTGGCTGGGGGGAGGTGATAGCAGTTGCATCAACCATGGAAATTTTCCTGTGTATGTCATTATGCCCGCATAAGCGGGTAGCGGAGCCATCTAGTAATTAGTCCATTACCTAACTTGACACAATCCTCACCCGACTGCGCCCACCACCCTGAGCCTCTACTCGCACTTGTGCCCCGATACGTTCCACCAGCGCTGGTACGTGGGAGATAACGCCCACCTGACGGCCTTGGGCTTGGAGGGCATCCAAAGCAGCCAGGGCAGTATCGAGGGTGTCGGGATCCAAACTCCCAAACCCCTCATCAATGAATAAGGATTCTACTTGAGTGCGCTGAGAAGCCAGTGACGCCAGCCCTAACGCTAAAGCCAGAGACAACAAAAATGTCTCTCCTCCTGAGAGGCTGTGAACTCCCCGGATTTCATCCCCCATATCCCGATCAATCACCTGGAGTTCTAACTCTGTTTCCGGTACCTGAATCAACTGGTAACGGTGGGTTAAATCCTCTAAGTAATGGTTAGCGTAGTTAAGCAACCGTTCCAAGGTCAGACCTTGGGCATATGTGCGAAATAGAGACCCATCGGCAGAACCAATAACCTCCTTAAGACGTCTCCATTGCTCCCAGATCAGCTGTTGACGTTCCTTTTCCACTAGATAGGATTCATTAACCTGTCGCCTATTATCATCCACCGACAAATCTACTTGAGCTTTGGCAAAAGCAGTATCAGCGTCTTTCTGCCGTGCCAGTGCCTCGTCTAACAGTGACGGTAAAGCGGTTTCATCCCCTAGCGGCGGCATCATCCCCTGGTGATTCTCTCGCTGCTGACGGTGCTCCCTTAGGAGAACAGCGGCATCGCCCTTCACCCGTTCCAAGGCAGCCAGGGCAGTCTCTTCTTGGGCCAACACCGCCTCATCCACCGCCAAGTGACGACGGAGAGTGGGTATATCCAACTCCTGGGCAGTCACAGCCTGCTGCAAAGCCTCCTCCGCCTGGGCTAGAGCTTGCTGGTGGCGGACTAACTCCTCTTGTTTTTGGATAATCCTGGTCTGAGCCGTGGCGCGATCAACCTCGGCCTGGGTTTGGCTGGCTTGGGCGCGACGAAGCGCTTGCTGACTGTCTTGTTCTCGCTGAGCCAATCGCTGCTCCACCAGGGTGACACTCTCCCCGTAGAGGCAACAGGCGCGTTGTTGAACCAGCGATTGTTCCAGTTCCTGGGCTTGCGTTAACGCTTGGTTAGTTTGAATAGCCTGTTGCCCAGCTGCTTGGGCAGCACTACGGGCTTCTGCTTCCCTGATGCGATCACTGGCCAGCATTTCTTCCAAAGTCGAAAGGCTATTTTGCTGGTTCTGATATTCCTGGACTAAAGTATGGCAATAACTGATGAAGGCAAGGGGATCGGTATCCAATTTATAGGACCAACCGGTTACTCCCCCCAGAGGGGGTTTGAGTATATCTAGGATAGCGGCTTGATCGCTCAGCGCTTGTCGCGCTGTTTCCTCGGCATTACTGTGGCGATCTTTGGCCAGTGCGCTATCGTGCTGCAACTGTTGGAGAGCTTGCTGGGCTTGGTAAACCGCCTGCTGGGCCTTATCCCAGTGATGCCGGGTGCTGTCTAAATCCTGCCGGGCTTGGTGGGCTGCCTGTTCGGTGGCGGCTAACTGGGTTAAGCGGTTGGCGATAATCTGACGGTGATGGGCTAGAGTATCCCCTAAATTGGGATCCAGCAGCCCCATAGACAGAGGCACAGGAGCAGTGGGTTGTTCAATAATCCAGCGTTCTTCCCATTGGGATAACGCCTGCTGGTGACTGGCTATTTGTTCCAGCCAGGTGCTTTGGCGCTGCTCAGCGCCTTGTAACAAAGTTTGCTGGCGGGTGTGCCCTCGAACCAATTTTTCCACTGCCTGCTGCAATACCCCCACCCGGCTCTTCAGTTCCCGAGCCAGATCAGCTAATTCTGCCTTCTGGGACCAGGGGTGCTCCACCCCACCGCATACCGGGCAAGGTTGGTCATGAACGAGGCCAGCCCGCAACGCCACTACACTTTTACTGGCTGCTAGATTGGCTAGACTGAAAGTGCGCTCTGCTTCTTCCAACCGCCCCCGGGTTTCTGTCAGTTCAGTGGCTAATAGCAAACTTTCTTGCCTGTCTCTTATACACATCTGACGCTGCCGACGATACTCCTT
>CAWUNB010000234.1:0-3460 GCA_963923745.1 uncultured Thiotrichales bacterium | reverse complement strand
ATGATCAAGCCGCTCCCTGAGCGAAGTCGAAGGGAGCAGGGCGGGGATGACAAAACCGCTCCCTAATAGCTTAGGCGTAACAGTCAATCCGTGTTTGTTGCACAGCAACCAAGGCATCTAATCCCACGGTAGCGGTAGCCTGATAAGCTGCTACTCCGCGCCGATTGGCAAAGGATGACCTGAACGGAGGAGGTTGCTCCTGAGATTGCTGCCAGGGTGAATTGTCTTGCGATTGTCTTGCGAAGGGATCGATATCACCAGCATGAAGCCATTCTCCCTCCACTGCCGGCTCAGGAGAGGGATTGGGGGGAGGGTCAGCTCGAACCCCTGGCTCGGGGATCTTGCCGAATTGGGTTTCTCCGGTGAACCACCGACCCGCATGGGGTCGATAGACCGCCAGATCGGTGCCGGTCAACACGAAATGCTTCCTAAGGGGTCACGGCCTCAACTGCGCCAGTTGCTACATCTACTGTGGTTTTCACTGCTGTAGCGGCTGTTTTCACCGTGGCAACAGCTACGCTTCCCACGGTGTCCACGGCGGATACGGCGATACAGCTGCTCAGGGGAAGGACATACCCGAGCAATAGGAAGAGGGATGGTTTGGCAAGGGGCATCAAAATTTTCCGCATGTTGTTCGTCACGTTCTGGAGCAAAGAGCATCCATAAATTGGTGGGAGTTATTTTGGTAAGATTCGGGTAATGATCAACCCGCTGGAGCGTACCATTGACCCTCCCTTCTTCCAACGTAACGCAAGATAACAGTGTTCCCATTCCCCCTTTCTGGGGCAACCGTTGTCTCGAAAACATTCCCTTGCGGGCGATAGTCCCCTATATCAATAAAACCGCTCTCTACAAATTTCAGTGGGGTTTTAAACCGGCTGGCCGCAATCCCGATGAGTATGCCGCCTGGGTCCGTCATGCAGTGGACCCTACCTTTCATCAACTAATTCAAGAAAGTGAAGCAAACCAGGTTATCAAACCCACAGCAGTGTATGGGTATTTTCCTTGCCACTCAGCCGGAGAAGATCTGATTATCTATCAAGATCCTGCGGGTCAACGGGAGCGGTTGCGTTTTACTTTTCCTCGACAACGGAGTGAACGGCGCTTATGTATTGCTGATTTTTTTCGTGCTCAGGAGAGTAACGTCATTGATGTAGTAGCTTTTCAATTAGTTACTATAGGTCAACAAGCCTCTGATCATGCACGAGCTTTATTTACAGCCGATCGTTACCAAGAATACCTGTATTGGCATGGTCTTAATGCTGAAGGAGCGGAGGGATTAGCAGAATATATCCATAAGCGTATCCGGGGTGAATTGGGTTATGGTCAAGAGGACGCTCGAGAAATAGCAGCTCTCATAAAACAACACTACCGAGGATCCCGTTATTCTTTTGGTTATCCCGCCTGCCCTAATTTAGCTGATCAGGACAAGATTCTTGAGTTGCTAGGAGGAGAGCGAATCGGGGTTACTTTGGGAGAAGAGGCACAACTTTGGCCAGAGGAATCCACCTCTGCCATTATTGTTCACCATCCTTCTGCTAAATATTTTGGTGTTTAAGTACTACAACTATGCCTGAGTTACCAGAAGTTGAAACCACCCGAGCCGGTATTGCTAGTCACTTGCTCGGCCAAACAGTAGCTAGGGTAATCATTCGCCAACCCCAATTGCGTTTACCCATTTCACCGGAATTGCTAACCGCACTTGCCGGTCAATCTATTAAAACGGTAGAACGTCGTGCTAAATACCTGCTGATTGGTACGCCTTCAGGCACACTATTACTTCATTTGGGTATGTCGGGACGATTAAGAATCGTCCTTCCCGATGCAGAACAAGTACCAGGACGCCATGATCATCTGGATTTGATACTGGCTAATGGCAAGATACTGCGCTTGACTGATCCTCGCCGCTTTGGGTTAGCACTGTGGTTATCAGAAGATCCTCTGACTCATCCCTGGTTGCGTTCCCTGGGACCGGAACCTCTTAGTGATGATTTTCACGGGGATTACTTGTACCAACAGGTATTGCAACGTACCACTGCCATTAAACCACTTATTATGAATGGCCATATAGTGGTTGGCGTAGGCAATATTTATGCTAATGAGGCGTTATTTCGAAGTGCTATCCATCCTAAACGGTTAGCCTGTACTATCAGTTTGGCTGACTGTCGAATTTTAGTGGTGGCCATCCAGCAAGTATTACAGGCAGCCATTGCCCAGGGGGGGACCACTTTGCGGGATTTTCAGAACAGTGACGGGCGTCCTGGATATTTTCAAGTCGCCCTTCAAGTCTACGGAAAAGCTGGAGAACCCTGTTCTCAGTGCGGTCAACTTATTCAGCAACAGCGATTGGCTCAGCGAGCAACATTTTTTTGCAATAATTGCCAACACTAATGCGAAAACAAAAATAGGATGAATAGATATGATCCTTACTGAATTAAAATTGTTTTTCCTAGCGTTAGGGTTATTCATCCTTATTGGGATTTATGTTACCGGAAATATAACTTTAGCTACCGAGCCTACTATGACTAAGAATGAAGCTGATACAGATTATATTGTGTTAGGAATGGGTTGTTTTTGGGGAGCAGAAAAACGGATGTCTGCCCTACCAGGGGTAATTAAGGTAGAAAGTGGTTATGCTAACGGTGAAATCGATGGCAACTATGAAGCTATTCTGGCTCATGAACGAGCATTGAGGTTGGGGAGAACACAGCTACGTAATCATGCTGAAGTGGTAAAAGTTATCTTCGACCCGGCCAAAACTACTTTAGAGGCTATTTTAATTCAGTTTTGGGAAAATCATAATCCAACCCAGGGCGATCGCCAAGGAAATGATATCGGTAGCAATTACCGCAGTGCCATTTATACCCACAATTTAGCTCAACAGCAAGTTGCTCGCAAAACCCAGGAAACTTATCAACAGGCACTGATTTTAGCGGGCTATAGTTCTATTACTACCCAAATTGCACCATTAACAGTCTACTACCAAGCAGAAGAGTATCACCAAAATTATCTATTAAAACATCCAAATGGTTATTGTGGTCTTGGCGGAACGGGAGTGAAATATCCAATAGGGGAAGTCACAGCCAACATTTCGGCCACGGAGGATAATTTACCAGTGCCGCTAGATGGCAGCAAATTATCGATTGATCAACAATTAGTTGTTTTCGAACGGGAGGATTGTCCTTTTTGTGAAAAATTTAATGCAGAAATTGCTAGTAATTGGCAATCGCAATTACCCTTAGCCAAAACTTTTAGTTTTGATCCACCGAGCGGTTGGCATTTGGAGAAAGTTGTTTTTGCTACTCCCACCATCGTATTATTTCGACAGGGCAAAGAAGTTTCTCGCTATACCGGGTATACGGCAGATTCAGCACGTTTCTGGAAATGGCTTGGATTTCAGTTACTCTCTCCAGAGCCTGTCTCTTATACACATCTGACGCTGCCGACGATACTCCTTGTG
>CAWUNB010000233.1:0-3490 GCA_963923745.1 uncultured Thiotrichales bacterium | reverse complement strand
CAGACACCGCACGCTGGTAGTAACCCAGATGCACTAAGTGCTGGGGCCGCCAACTCCCCAGGGCGGCAAACAGCGCTTGCCAGGCGGTCAGTTGATCGCCGTCTAATTGGTAGCCTGCGTCCGGCTGGCCTGTTAATCCGGGAAGACCCGTGGCCAGGGACACGGTAATGACTTCCGCCCCCGCGCCACGCAGGGCCGACACCACGGATCCAGCCAGTCCCTGGGCGTCGGTTATCACCAGCCAGCGACTGCCCGCCGTCACCGAGGCCGTGGCCCCAGGGCAACGCCGCCAACCGGGAAGATAGAACCAATTGGCCTGATCCGGTTCTTTGCCCAGAACGTCACTCACCACTGGAACCGGTGAATGATTGGGCTCCAACCAGAAACGCTGGGTTTTGAAGGGATGACCGGGAATGGCCAACCGTCGCCGGGAATCGGCCACCGCTGTCCAATTCAGCTCGACCCCGGCCAGCCACAGCCGCCCGGCGGTTTCCAATAAGTGAGCTTGATCCCGATTCTCCCGAGTTCCGGTCAAGCGGTAGCGGGGATCGGGTAGAGAAGACAGCACGGTCAGCCCTGGGGGACAACGGGGATGTTGCAGGGCCAAGGCCGACATCACCTGATTCGGCCCGACTTCTAACAGGATGCCCTCACCGGCGGCGGTCAGTTCCTCGAACAAGCGTTCAAACATCCAATCCAAGCGCACGGTGGACGTCACCAAGCGCAGGTAATGCTGAATATCCGTGGCTTCTTCCGGGGTGATCCAGCGCCCAGTGACCGAACACAGGTAGGGGATCTTGGGAGTGTGGAGGGGAATGCCTTCCAGCAACTCCTGGAACGGATCGAGGAACAACTGCATCAACGGCGAATGGAACGGCAACCCAAGGGGGACGGTGTGCCACAAAATCCCCTGTTCCTGGAGACGGGCGCTGAGGATCGGCCCTGACTCTTTCGTCGCCGCCACCACCACTTGGTTAGGACCGGCCACGATGGCGACGTAAGTGTCTGCCGGCAGCAAGGGGGTGACTTGTTCAGCGGACAGGGATACCGCCAGCAATTGCCCCGGTAACATCAGTCCCAGCAATTGGCGCGCCCCCACCGCCAGACGAATGCCGTCACTAAAACTAAATACCCCAGCCAGGGTAGCGGCCACATATTCCCCTAGGCTGTAACCGGCCAGGGCGCGGGGGGTAACTCCCCAGTGCATCCACAGTTTGGCCAGGGCGTAATTGACGATGTACAGGGGCAAGGGATCAATGCTGGCCCGAGCATCCAAGCGGGGCACAGCGGCGGAACCGGTACCGTCGGGGTAGAGCAGCTTTAACAAATCCACCTGATACTGATTCCACAACAACTGGCGGCACTGATCGAGCACGCTGCGGAAATAGGGCTCGTTGTGGTACAGGGCCAAAGCCATGTTGACGGCGTGGGCATCTTGGCCAGGGAGGAGAAAAATCGGTGCCGGTCCCCGGGCTGGAGCTTGACCCCGCCAAGCGCTGGGCTGGCGCAATTGGGCACTGACCAAGCGGCGATCCTGTTCAGTGAGCACCCACACTTGGCGCCAGGAAAAATGGCGACGTCCCATTTGCAGGGTGTGGGCGATGTCGGCCAGAGGCTGTTCCGGATGGGCTTCAATATGATCCGCCAGGGCCGCCACCTGTTGTTCCAGGGCTTCTTGGCTGCGGGCCGATAAGGGGAACAGCACCCAGGGCCGTCCCACTTCCGATGTCGGAGCCGGGGGGGCTTGCTCGAGAATGACATGGGCATTGGTGCCGCCAATGCCAAAAGAACTGACTCCCGCCCGCCGTACTTCCCCTCGTTGCGGCCAAGGAATCAACGTGTTGTTAACAAAGAACGGGGTTTTCTCTAATCCCAACTTGGGATTGGCCTGGCGGAAATGGCAGGTCGGGGGAATCTCCCCGGCATTCATGGCCAGCACGGTTTTAATCACGCCCACCACCCCGGCGGCGGTATCCAAATGGCCGATGTTGCTTTTCACCGCTCCTAGGGCGCAGTCCCCGACCCGCTTACTGGTGGCGCGAAACGCTTCGGTGAGGGCACTGATTTCCACCATGTCCCCCAATTCGGTAGCCGTGCCGTGGGTTTCCACGTAATCAATGGCATCGGCCCCTAACCCAGCCACTTCCAAGGCTTCTTGGATGACATCGGCTTGACCGGCCACACTGGGGGCGCTGTAGCCCACCTTGAGGGAACCGTCGTTATTGATGGCAAACCCGCGAATCACCCCGTACACGCTGTCGCCGTCAGCGAGGGCTTCCGCTAACCGCTTGAGGACGACAAAACCACTGCCGTTGCCGTCGATGGTTCCGGCCGCCTGGGCATCGAAGGGGCGACAATGGCCATCGGGAGAAAGGGTGCCGCCCTTGACGTGGATATAGCCCTGGTCCTGGGGCAAGTGGATGGAGCAACCCCCGGCGACGATGACATCGCACTGGTGACTGAGCAGGCTCTGGGCGGCCATGGCAATGGCCACCAAGGAGGTCGAGCAAGCGGTGTTGAGGGTGAGCACCGCGCCCTGGAGATTGAGCTTGTAGGCGGCGCGGGTGGTCGCAAAATCCTTGTCGTTGCTCAAGGTGAGCTGCCAACCCCCCACACTCTCCAATAACTCGGGGTGGCTCATGAGATTGTGGAGCAGGTAGCCGTTAAGCCCCACGCCGGCAAATAAACCTATCCGCCCAGGATAGCGTTCGGGATCGATGGCGGCTTGTTCCAAGGCCCGCCACACCCCTTCCAACAACAAACGGTGCTGGGGATCGAGAATCTCCGCTTCCCGGGGGGTGAAATCAAAAAAAGCGGCATCGAACTGGTCAATATCTGCCAAGCAACCGGCGGCTTTTACGTAATCCGGATTGGCCAGGGTCGCTTCATCTACCCCCGCTGCCCGCAGCTCGTCGTCGCTAAAAAAGGTGATGGACTCCACCCCATTGCGCAGGTTGTGCCAGAACTGGGCCAGATCGGCGGCCCCCGGCACCCGCACACTCATCCCCACGATGGCAATAGCCGCCCCCGTGGTTTCCTCCAGACCGCCCGTCAATTCCACGGTTACACCCCCAACGCTTGCCGACGAGCGGCACTGTCCCGCCGCTTACGCCCCACCGGTGCGGCCACTTCTCCCGGCGTCGCTTCACTGGCGGCAGTCAGAAACTGGGCCAAGGTAGCCACGGTGGGATAGCGAAAGAGGTCCACCGGGGATAAGGGCCGGGAGAACGCTGCCAATAGCCGTTCCCGCAGGGGCAATACCATCAGGGAATGGCCGCCAATATCGAAGAAATTATCATCCACCCCTACCGCATCCCGTTGCAGCAGTTCACACCACAGGGCGGCAATGCGCCGTTCGGCGTCATTACGGGGAGAGACCAGGGGCGAAGCGCCCTTAGTGACGGTGGGAGCCGGTAACGCTTTGCGGTCGACTTTACCGTTACTGGTGAGGGGTAATTTATCCAACCAGACAAAGTGGGCCGGAATCATG
>CAWUNB010000232.1:0-3495 GCA_963923745.1 uncultured Thiotrichales bacterium | reverse complement strand
AACGGCTGATTTAATTGGCCTAGATACCATCCTCTATTCAGTAGAAGTATTGTGGGAAAGTTTTAATGATAGTAAATACCGCCCCTGCCCGTTACTGAAAAAGATGGTAGCGGCTGGTTTGTTAGGGCGGAAAAGTGGCGAAGGCTTTTACAAATATAAATAGGTGACTTCATGAGTGCGATTGATAGTGCAGTACGGAATTTCCTCGGCCAATTCGTTAGTGACCCCGATGTCGACGGCGATCACGATTTATTTGCTTCGGGGATGGTAAATTCCTTGTTTGCCATGCAGTTAGTACTATTTGTTGAAAAAGAATACGGTATTCGCGTAGCCAATGAAGATCTGGATTATGAGAACTTCAAGTCGGTGAATGCCATCGTTGGTTTCATTGAAGCGAAAAAATAACCGGAGCGGCCATCGTGGATTTTGAATTAACTCCTACACAACAGGCCGCACAAGCGGCTTTTCGCCATTGGGTGGACAGTGTTGTGGTCCCGGTGGCCGATCACAACGACAATATGGAAGAGACCCCGGCAGAATTGATCGCTCAATTAGCCGCCACCGGTTATCTGGGAGCCTTAGTGGCTAAAGAATACGGGGGTAGCAGCATGGATGCGGTGACTTGGGGTTTGCTGTGCGAAGAAGTGGGCCGAGGCAGTGCCTCATTATTAAGCCTGCTCACCGTCCACGGCATGGTTATTCAGTCATTAGCCAAATGGGGCACCGATAGTCAACGGACTAAATGGTTGCCAAAACTGGCCAGCGGAGAAATGGTCGGAGCCTTTGGTTTAACCGAACCCAATGTAGGCAGTGATGCCAAGAGCATTGAAAGTGCGGCGGTGTTACAAGACGACGGTAGCTATTTACTCAATGCCGAAAAGCGCTGGATTTCCTTTGGCGCATCAGCGCAATTAGTATTGATCATTGCCAAAGTCGGAGATAAACCCACTGCGTTTTTAGTGGAACGGGGTATGCCCGGTTTTACCGTAGAGCCGATTAAGGGCATGTTGGGGTTCCGTTCCGCTAATATTGCTCGGTTAATTATGAAAGACGTGGTAGTACCGGCAGAAAACTTAGTGGGCAAAGTGGGCTTTGGTTTTTCCCACGTCGCCGGAACTGCCCTGGATCACGGGCGTTATTGCGTGGGCTGGGGGTGTGTTGGTTTAGCACAAGCGGCGCTAGAGGCCTCTTTAGCTTATTCCGGGGAGCGTTATCAGTTTGACGTAACCTTGAATAAACACCAGCTTATTCAAGAAATGCTGGCCGAGATGATCGTCAATGTGAAAGCGGCGCGGATGCTGAATTACCATGCGGCGTTTTTGAAAGATCGAGGCGAACCGTCCTTGATTATGGAAACTTCCATGGCCAAATATTTTGCTTCTCGGGTGGCCACGGCAGCGACCAATTCCGCCGTGCAAATTCATGGTGCTAATGGTTGTTCCAGTGATTATCCGGTGCAACGCTATTACCGTGATGCCAAGATTATGGAAATCATTGAGGGTAGTAACCAGATGCAGCAAATTATTATTGCTAAATCTGGCTACCAGCAACACTTAGTTGCCAAGCGCCAAGCGCGGCGAGCGGCCCATTAAGGAGAATGGCCATGGCGGAGAAAATTAAAGAACACAAGATTAAGTGCCTGGTATGGGATTTGGATAATACTCTGTGGCAGGGGACAATCTTAGAAGATAAAGAGGTGACTCTGATTCCCGCCGCAGCGGAATTGATTCGTACCCTGGATGAACGCGGTATTTTGCAATCCGTTGCCAGTAAAAATGATTACGATTTGGCGATGGCTAAACTGACAGAATTAGGCTTGGCGGATTATTTTCTTTATCCGCAAATTAACTGGAATCCTAAGTCCCAGTCTATTGAGCAAATTGCCAAACTCATCAATATAGGCATTGATACTTTGGCCTTCATTGATGACCAAGCTTTTGAACGGGAAGAAGTTGCCTTCTCCCATCCTAAAGTATTGACGTTGGATGCAACGCAAGTGGGGGAAGTAGCGGATCTGGAAATAATGAATCCGCGCTTTATCACCGAAGATTCTCGCCGGCGGCGAGAGATGTATCAAAGCGATTTGCGCCGCAAGGAAGTAGAGGATGGTTTCACTGGACCCCAGGATGCCTTTTT
Organism: uncultured Thiotrichales bacterium; assembly: GCA_963923745.1. Lineage (GTDB taxonomy): Bacteria > Pseudomonadota > Gammaproteobacteria > CAIRSR01 > CAIRSR01 > CAWUNB01. The sequence goes on along the minus strand of CAWUNB010000232.1, from coordinate 1,359 downwards.
AGAAACCTTGAATATGGTACTGACGATTAGTCGGGCCAAAACCGAGGATTTGAAACGAGCGGAAGAATTGACCCAACGGACTAACCAGCTGAATACCACCGCCTACACTTATGATTATGATGAATTGGCTTTCTTTAGCCAGTCACCGGATCATTTATTGTTGGTAGCCGGGTTAGATGATAAATACGGTACCTACGGCAAAATCGGTTTGGCTTTAGTGGAAAAGCGTCCAACCGTTTGGTCCATTAAATTATTGCTCATGTCCTGCCGGGTGATGTCCCGAGGCGTGGGAACGGTGATGATTAATTACTTGCGGAATTTAGCGCGGGCCGCTGGGGTAGGGCTGGAAGCGGAATTTATTCAGAACGACCGCAACCGGATGATGTACATGACTTATAAGTTTAATCATTTTCGAGAAAAGGAACAGAAGGATAATTGGGTGTTGTTCGAGAATGATTTGAGTCGTGAGCAGGCTTATCCGGGGTATTTGAAGTTAATAACGGATTAGTCCTGGCTTATTGCTTTAACCCGCTCCCTGAGCGTAGTCGAAGGGAGCGGGGTATAAATAAATGCCGGAGAACTGGCCCATGACCGTAGCCTTTTTCGATACCACCCTCCTCGATCCCAGTAGTCGTGGATTTTCCGGAGCCGTAAGCGACGGGCGTTATATCTATTTTGTCCCCATGGCCAATTACCCCAGCCAGTTTTTCGGTCAAGTCACCCGTTACGATACCCACGGTGATTTTTCTGATCCCGATAGCTGGGCTTTGTTTGATAGTTCTGCCCTGAATAAGAATAGCCGAGGTTTCGCTGATGGGCTATTCGATGGTCGCTATCTTTATCTAATTCCTTATTATAACCAACGCCATCACGGCCAAGTGACTCGTTACGATACTCAAGGGGATTTTCACAATCCCGAAGCCTGGAGCTTCTTTGATATTCAAACGCGGATTGACAGTGGGCGGGGTTTTGTCAGTGGTACCTTTGATGGCCGTTATATTTATCTGGCCCCCTATCAATTGGATTGGACGGCTTATAACGGTACCATGGTTCGCTATGATACCCAGCAACCTTTTAAAGACTTAACCAGTTGGGAAACGTTTGTTAGCCATGAACAATTGGCGTTATTAAGTCGAGGTTTCCATTCCGCCGCCGTAACCGATGATTTTATCTATTTCGTTCCCTTTGTTCGAGAACAACGAGATTACCACGGTCTCTTAGTGCGCTACCGGCGTAGTGGTGCCTTTAGTGATCCCCGTTGTTGGGATATGGTAGATATAAAAACCTTTCATCCACGCGGCTGTGGTTTTATTGGCGCGTGCTGGGATGGTCGCTATTTGTATTTTGCGCCTTATTTTG
>CAWUNB010000231.1:0-3502 GCA_963923745.1 uncultured Thiotrichales bacterium | reverse complement strand
GGGTTCTTATTAAAAAAAGAAAAAACGCTAAGTTAACAGCAGCTTTGGAAAGTGCAATAAAGAGGCTTTATGAGCTTCAAGAGCGGTTAATGCGAAATAATGAATATTTCATAGAAGAAATAGCAGGTATTAAAGCGATTATTGACTATCTCATGACAAAGAAACCTAGCTAGCTAGTAAAGTAGTTAGGCAAGAGCCCCGGCATCAGAAAAAAGGGACACGCATCGAACAGCGGACAACAAAAACCCCGCTGGCGGCAATAGCCAGCAGGGTCTAGGCGTAGGAGGGGTAACTACGGGATCAGTTACTTGGTCCAACTACCGAAATTACCAGAATTCTTAGCTTTACCATCGTTGTAGCCGGCCTCGTAGGCTTCATTCACCCGCTGCTCTTCGCGTATGGGATGCAGCCAATAGCCGTTCTGCCAACCTAGGGCGTACTCGCCATTTACACCCATTTTTTCCATCTGCACACAGGCTTCGTAATAACTCATCGCTCTCTCCCGCAGGTATTACTGGCTACTTGTGGATACTTCTCCCCGATCACCGGGGCTCCTCCCACTGGTACCCTACGCTGGCCATGTTTTGGAGGCTGGACCCGGAATCGAACCGAGGTACACGGCTTTGCAGGCCGCTGCATAACCACTCTGCCATCCAGCCGGGATAAAGCAAGCCTTTGCAGGGTAGCAAACAAAAGGCCCGGACTCACATCCAGGCCTTCTAAATAACTGGAGCGGGAAACGAGACTCGAACTCGCGACCCCAACCTTGGCAAGGTTGTGCTCTACCAACTGAGCTATTCCCGCCCTGAACAGACCGTCATTATGGTGTGGTTGGAAGCGAGTGTCAATCCTCTAATCATAACGCAGTGCCTCAGCCGGCTGAGTCCGTGCAGCTCGCCACGCAGGGTAAAGGGTAGCCAGCAAACTTAGGGAAAGTGCTAAACCAGTGATTTGTCCGACGTCAGACCAATGAAGGTCAGCAGGAACTTGAGCAATGGGATACACGTCAGCAGCTAAAAAATGAATCCCCCAGTAGGCTTCCCAAGCGGCTACCCAGGACTCCAGGTGAAGGGCCAAGGTGATTCCGGCGGCAGCCCCAACCAGGGTACCTACCAGGCCAATGAGACAACCTTGCACCATAAAGATGGCCATTATGCCTTTAGGTGTCAAACCCAATGTCCGCAGGATAGCGATAGCACCAGCTTTATCGGTGACAACCATTACCAGGGTACTAACGATATTAAAAGCTGCTACCGCAACAATTAATACTAGGATAAGGGAAATCATTTGGCGTTGTTGAGCTAGTGCAATGAAAAAATTGGCATTTTGGCGAGTCCAATCTGTGATAAAATAACGTCCCTCTAAATTGCTTGCTATCTCCTGAATAATACGTCGTGCTTGAAACAGATCTGTAACTTTAATACGCAATCCACTGACTGCAGTATCTAACTGAAATAATTCAGCGGCATCAGTTAAATGTAACAATATCAAAGCTGTGTCATATTGACGTAAGCCTAAATCGAAAGTCCCCACTACGGTAAAACGACTCAACTGTGGAGTCGTGTCGCTACCACTTGTCCGAGCGGTAACTAGCGTCACTTTTCCTCCCAGGGATATTCCTAACCGGTCCGCTAAGGATTTCCCTAAAATTACTCCCCGTTCCCCAGAATGAAGATCTTCCAGGCGACCACTCACCATGCGGGCACTCAATGCCGATACTGTCTCCTCTTTACCAGGTAATACTCCCCGTACCAGGACACCGCTGGCTTCTCCGTGGCCAAGGGTGATCATGGCACCGCCACTGACAAAGGGAGCTGCAGCAATAACTTGGGGATGGTTGTGGGCAGCTCCATCAGCCTCCTGCCAGTTTTCCAGACGATTCCCCGATCCGGTAAGGCTGGCATGGGCAACGGTATCCAATAAACGCAACCGTACTTCCCGCTCGAAACCATTCATTACTGCCATCACAGTAATTAACACCGCCACTCCCACAGCAATGCCCACCATGGAGGTTAGACTGATGAAGGAGACGAAGTGGCTACGACGACGGGAGCGGGCATAACGCAGACCGATCCACAGTGGGAGGGGAGGAAACATGGTTGCGACTCATGGGATAACGATCCGCTGATGGCATCAGCGATTCTGGGGCTCAGGTTCGAATCTTCGACTTAGGATGACAGAGTGCTAGTATTAAGGGGCTAAGTCCACTGTCTTGACCCCTTTCCCTAAGGGAGCAGGCTTCTCACTGTGTTGTTGAGGTAATTTAAGAATGAAAATTGCGATTGCGGGTACAGGTTACGTTGGACTTTCCAATGGAATACTTTTAGCCCAACACCACGAAGTGGTAGCTCTAGACATCGTTCCTGATAAGGTTGCGATGTTAAATCACCGAAAATCTCCCATTGAAGATTCTGAAATTGAAAATTTTTTGCAACATAAATCTCTAAATTTTCGTGCTACCCTGGATAAGCAAGACGCCTACACCGGCGCAGACTACGTAATTATTGCAACCCCCACTGATTACGATCCACAGACAAATTATTTTAATACCCGATCTATCGAAGCGGTTATCCGGGATGTAATGGCTATTAATCCAACCGCAGTGATGGTTATAAAATCTACTATCCCTGTAGGTTATACAACCCGCACCCGCCAACTGTTAGGTACAACTAATGTTATTTTTTCTCCTGAATTTCTTCGTGAGGGCAAAGCGCTGTATGATAATCTTCACCCTTCTCGAATTGTAATGGGGGAGCGTTCACAACGAGCTGAAGTTTTTGTTGAATTACTCAAACAGGGGGCTATTAAGCAAGATATTCCTACTCTTTTTACTGATAGTACTGAAGCGGAAGCTATTAAATTATTCGCTAATACCTATTTAGCTATGCGAGTTGCTTATTTTAATGAATTAGATACTTATGCAGCAAGTCATGGTTTGGACACACGACAGATTATCGATGGTGTTTGCTTAGATCCTCGTATTGGTGGTCATTACAATAATCCAAGTTTTGGTTATGGTGGCTATTGCTTACCTAAAGATACTAAACAGCTATTAGCAAATTACCAAGATGTTCCTCAAAATTTAATACATGCTATTGTAGCATCTAATACTACCCGCAAAGATTTTATTGCGGATGAAATTATCCGCCGCAAACCGAAAATAGTAGGTATCTATCGTTTAATAATGAAAGCAGGTTCAGATAATTTTCGTGCTTCTAGTATTCAAGGTATCATGAAACGGATAAAGGCTAAGGGAGTTGAAGTGATTGTTTATGAGCCAGTGCTCCATCAAGCAGAATTTTTTAATTCAAGAGTTATTGCTGACTTATCTACATTTAAACAACAAGCAGATATCATCATAGCTAATCGACATACTGCTCTCCTGGATGATGTCCAGGATAAAGTTTATACCCGCGATCTTTTTGGTAGTGATTAATTTTCCCTAAAGTGGCATTTTACAAACCAAGGTTATATGTCATGAAAGTACGAATTTTATTATTAG
>CAWUNB010000230.1:0-3525 GCA_963923745.1 uncultured Thiotrichales bacterium | reverse complement strand
CTATTACCGCCAAAAGCTCGGCCATAATTGGATTTTTGTAACCGCCATCGGCAGTTGTTCGGTGTTATTTGGTTTTCTCTACGGGAGTATTTTCGGTTTTGAAACCGTCATACCGGCACTGTGGTTATCGCCTCTGCATAACCCTAATCGTATGTTGACGCTGGCCACTTATTGGGCGGTGTTCTTTATTTTAGTAGGAACGATTTTGGCGATTCGTAATCGCTTGGTGGAAGGCCATATTCTGGAAGCCCTATTGGACAGTAAAGGATTGGCCGGCATCCTATTTTATGTGGGATTACTCTACGGCATTGGCCAATTAGCCACAGGGGGGGAATGGGGTACACGGGAAATTGCAGCTATTGTCGTTCCCTTCCTCCTCGTGCTGGCTTATAAATGGCACCATGCCGATTTTTCTGTGGCAGAAAAGATCTTGGTGGTGCTCATCGAAGGCTTTGAAACCATCATGAATTACATTGCCAATACCCTGTCGTTTTTGCGGGTGGCGGCCTTTAGTCTTAATCATGTGGCGCTCTCTATCGCGGTGTTCACTTTAGCCGACATGATGGGCACCACCGGCCATTGGATTACCGTAATCCTAGGCAACGTCTTCATTCTGATTGTGGAAGGAGCCATTGTGGCCATTCAAGTATTGCGCTTGGAATACTACGAAGGCTTCTCTCGCTATTTCAGTGGTGGAGGCCGTGATTTCCGGCCCTTGACGATTCGTTAGCGTCAATCGGCCCTTTCTTTTTATCCATAACAGCGGAGGTAGTGATGTATTGGTTAGTCGCGTTAGTTAGTCTTTCTTTAGTCGCTACGGTAGCCCTCGGATTTTGGTATGAAATCAATCCGGTTGCGCCCGGTGGTCGCGTTCCTCGGTGGGTACGCAATGGCGTCGGAGCTAATTTGCTGACCTTTGTTATCGCTGAAGTTGGGATGCTGTTGCTGGGCTTGCACGATGCTATGGCCGAACCGGCGGTAGCGGCGGGAACCCGAGAAATCTCATTAGGGATGGGGCTGGCCATGATTGGTGTGGGCATTCCCACTGGGTTGGCTACCATCGGTGCCGGTATTGCGGTCGGTCCAGTGGGCGCGGCTTCCTTGGCGGTGATTGCCGAAAAACCCGAAGCCTTTGGACGTAGCTTGATTTATCTGGGTCTGGCCGAAGGTATCGCTATTTACGGCCTGGTGGTCAGTATCCTCATCCTGGGTCGGCTCGGCTAATGGCAGAACAGCCCGAAACGCGCCTGATCATCCTGGCGAGCGCTCCCCTTACCGAAGGTTTCGGCTTAATTGGCTTTGAAACCTTTGCGGACGCCACCGTGGAGACCTTGGACGGGCTGCTGGCTGAACTGATCAAAAGCCGCCAGAAGGCGTTGATCCTGGTAGAGGATTATTTGTCCCGCAGCCACAGCACCTTGCTCAATCACGTGCGCACGGAAGGGGGACGCATTCTGGTGGTAGAAATCCCCCGGCTCGATGCCCCCGACCAATATCACCCTCAGGTGGAAGAGATGGTCCTCTCCATTCTCGGGCCTACGGCCCTGGAGGAACGCCCATGACTGCCCCGGTCAACGTCACGGAACTGGAGAATGCTCTGCTCTCCCGCGCCCAGACCCTTGCCGAGGAATACCTGGAGCGGGCTCGCCGCTCCCGGGATCGCACTATCAACGAGGCCAATGAGCACCTACGTCTCCGGGAAGACCGGGAAATGTTGGTGGCTAAAGCCATTGCCGATCGCGCCTATCGGCGACGGGTTCAACAGGCCGAGTTGTCGCGCCAAGAAGAACTGGATCGGCTGCGCTGGACCTTAATCCGCAACGTGGTAGAGGCCCTCAACGCTGAACTGGCTAAGGTAGCCCAGGATGAGGAGCGCTATTTGCCCATTCTAAGCGCCATGCTCACACAATCGGCCCAGTCCATTGAGAGCGCTGAGCTGGTGTGTGAGGTGAATGCCACTGATTGGCAATTATTAGCGCCGCGCTGGCCAACCTTCTCTCAAGAGGCCGTGCCGGATCGCCCTATTACCTTGGGAGCAGAACCCCGATCTTGCTCTGGCGGATTATTGCTGCGGACGGTGGATGATCGCATCCGCGTGGATAACACCTTTGAAGGTCGCCTCGACCGTTTGGAGGAACAGATCGCACGGGTGGTCATGGAGCGCTTGTTTGCCACGGCGGCCCATAGAGGAGGCCTGTTCTGATGGGCGACATTATTGAGATCAACGGTCCCTTAGTACGGGTGCGCCTACCGGGCGTGCTCAACGGGGAACAGGTACGTATCGGCAAACTCGGGCTGGTGGGCGAAGTCATTGGTCGCGATGCCGATCTGGCCATGGTGCAGGTCTACGAATCCACCGAAGGGGTGCGTCCGGGTGAAGTCGCCCAAGCCCTCGGCCATCCCCTAGCGGTAGAACTGGGGCCGGGTTTGTTGGGACAGATTTTCGACGGCGTGCAACGGCCTTTGTCCCGCATCAATGCCCTATCCGGCGACCATATTGCCCGTGGCTTGGATGTCCAGGCGTTAGATCGGGAGCGACGCTGGGCTTTTACGCCAACGGCGGGTTTAACGCTCGGCAGTCCCATTAAGCCAGGAATGTTGCTGGGAACGGTGCCGGAAACCGCTACCATTATCCATCGCGTCATGGTTCCGCCCGGTATCTCTGGGGAATTGCTCGACTTAGTACCGGCGGGGGAATACACCGTCGAAGAGGTCATTGCCCGGGTCGTGGATAAACAGGGCAAAGAGCAGTTGATTCGCCTCTACCACCGCTGGCCGGTACGTATCCCCCGGCCCTACGGTCATCGCGATCACGCAATAGCGCCGCTAATAACGGGTCAGCGCATTTTGGACACCTTCTTCCCCCTGATGAAGGGCGGCAAAGGGGCGGTTCCTGGTCCCTTCGGGGCCGGTAAAACCGTCGTCCAGCAGCAGATCGCCCGCTGGTCCAATGCCGATATCGTCATCTATGTCGGGTGCGGGGAACGGGGTAATGAGCTGGTGGACATCCTCGAGACGTTCCCAGAACTGAAGGATCCCCATAGTGGCCGCTCTTTGATGGAACGGACACTGTTGGTAGCCAACACCTCCAACATGCCGGTGGTAGCGCGAGAAGCGTCCATTTACGTCGGTGTAACCATGGCCGAGTACTATCGAGACCAGGGTTACGACGTGGTGATGGTGGCCGACTCGACCTCGCGCTGGGCAGAAGCGTTGCGGGAAGTAGCCGGGCGCTTAGGCCAGATGCCGGTGGAAGAAGGCTATCCCGCTTATCTGGCTTCCCGCTTGGCGGCGTTCTACGAACGGGCTGGACTGGTGGAGACCCTCGGAGGCCATCGGGGTTCGGTAACCCTGATTGGGGCGGTATCCCCTCCCGGTGGTGACTTCTCTGAACCAGTCACCTCCCATACCAAAGAAATCGTCGGTACTTTCTGGGCCTTGTCGAAAGAACTGGCCGATGCCCGTCACTATCCTTCGGTAGCCTGGACCGATAGCTTCTCCGGTTATGTGGCTACCGCCGCCCAA
>CAWUNB010000229.1:0-3589 GCA_963923745.1 uncultured Thiotrichales bacterium | reverse complement strand
ACCGCTGGAGCCACCCGATAGGTAGCACCATGGGCGCAGTCCACTACCACTTTCAACCCCTGCATATCCAAGTGATGGGGCACAGTACTTTTACAGAATTCGATATAACGCCCTCCAGCATCCATTACCCGAGCGGCCTTACCCAAGGCGGCTGGGTCCACCACCGTCATGGCGCTGTCTAATTTTTCTTCGATAGCCAGCTCTACTTCATCCGACAATTTGGTGCCCTGGCTGGAGAAAAACTTAATACCATTATCATAATAAGGATTATGGGAAGCACTGATGACGATACCAGCCCGAGCGTGAAAAGTCCGGGTTAGATAGGCGATAGCCGGGGTAGGCATGGGACCTAGCAGGCGGATGTCTACCCCAGCAGCGGATAAGCCAGCCTCTAGGGCCGATTCAAACATGTAACCGGAAATACGGGTGTCTTTGCCAATGAGGACGGTACTGCCGTGACCTTTTGCCAGCACTTGACCAGCAGCCCAGCCTAGTTTGAGCATGAAATCGGGAGTAATGGGGTTTTTACCTACCCGCCCGCGAATGCCATCGGTGCCGAAGTATTTTTTCTTCACAGGATTCCTTAAATGGTGTTGAGCAAGTGGTGTTGAGTAAGGGCGATGAACAAATTGTATGGGATAACGATTTTTCCCAGGGGCTAGGTTATAGTGGAAGGATCACACCCCATTCTGCGGGATCTGTACCCATTCCACAGGGGATGGTGGCGATAACTTCATTCACTTCCAGGATATCCCTATGAAAGCGACCCATGGCATGGTGGTTTCCCTCCGTTACACCCTTCGCGATGAAGAAGGGGTAGTCATCGATTCCAGCGAAGAACAAGCGCCGTTAGCCTACCTCCATGGCTATCACAATATTGTGCCTGGATTGGAACGCGCCCTGGAGGGGGCTGCTGTTGGCTACCACTCCCTCGTGGTGGTTAATCCCGAAGACGGCTACGGCGATCACGATCCCGAGCAAGTTTTCGAAGTCCCTCGGGAGCAATTCTCAGATGACAATGATCTGGTCCCGGGGGCAGCGGTTTACGCTGATACTCCCCAGGGTCCTATCCCCTACACCGTCATCGACGTAAAACCAGAAATAGTGGTGCTGGACGGCAATCACCCCTTGGCAGGGGTGACGCTGCATTTCGACGTAGAGGTAGTTCATATCCGGCCAGCTACCCAAGACGAATTAGGCCACGGCCACGCCCATGGTGAAGGAGGGCACCATCACCACTAGTCGTCACAGGAACTGGGCCACCAATTGCTGTTGACGAGCAGCCTCTTCCGCTGACTGGTTGGTAGCCTGGGCAGTTCGTTGAGCTTGACTAGCCGTGTTTTGGGCACCGTCCCGTAGCCGATTTAGGTTAAGGGCGGTGTCTTGAACCACTAGATTCTGTTCTTCGGCTGCCGCTGCAATCTGCTCATTAAGGGTAGTAATCTGGCGAACTGCCTCAGCAATCCCACTCAAGGAATGTTCTGCCCGAGCGGCGCTGCTGACCGCTTCTCCTGCCTGGAGCTTGCTCCGTTCCATCGCGGCAACGGCAGCGGCAATGCGCCCATGGAGCTGCTCGATAATCTTGTCTATTTCGCCAGTGGACTGAGCAGTACGTTGAGCTAGGGTCCGGACTTCGTCGGCCACCACTGCAAATCCTCGACCTGACTCACCGGCTCGGGCCGCTTCGATGGCAGCATTCAGGGCCAGCAAATTAGTTTGTTCAGCGATTCCTCGAATAACCCCTAAGACTTGACCAATACTGCTGCTCTCCCGCTCTAGCTGGCGAATAACCTGAGCTACTTGGTCAGATTCACCCACCAGAGTCCGCACTGCTTCCAAAGTGGCCCGCACCGTGTCAGTACCTTGGGTTGACTCGGTATCGGCCAATCGGGCTGCATCTGCGGCAGTGCTCGTGTTACGGGCGACATCACGACTAGCCTCTGCCAGTTGGGACAAAGCATCAGCAGTGTAGGCAATGGCCTGTTCTTGAGAACTAACTCCGCCGCTCGTTTTGGCTACAGCATCAGCGCTTTCTTGTACCGCCTTGGTTAGCCGTTGGCTGGAATCGTCTAGTCGAGCGATGAATGCGTGTTCTTCGGTGTGTAGCCAGTGACAACTTAATTCGATAGCCGCTATTTCATCTCGATAACCGGTATAGACGTACGACATCAGGGGATCGTCTACGATTTGCCGAGCTCTACTGGCCATAGCCATAATGCGCCGAGTCATAAACCACTGACCGGCCCACAGTAGTCCAGCAGATACCCCTGTCCCTAAAATAACCGTGGCCCAGGGCAAGCCTTCCGCTACGGATAATCCGACCAGGGGTAGCAACGCCAGTGATCCCCAAGCAGCCAAGCGCTGACGTAGGCTGAAAACCGGGCCTCGCAACCCTATCGGAGTGCGTCCGGTATTGAATGCGGTGTAAACCTGTTCTGCTCGGGCGATGCGGGCTGGGTCTGGTTTCACCCGTACCGATTGGTACTCCGTAACTTGGCCGTGTTCCCGAATTGGCGTCACATAAGCGTCAACCCAGTAATAATCACCAGACTTACATCGATTTTTTACAATCCCCATCCAGGATCGACCTGCCTTAAGGGCAGCCCACATGCCAGCGAATACACTGGGTGGCATATCCGGATGACGGACCAAGTTGTGATTTTGCCCCACCAACTCGCTCTCTGGAAAACCGCTAACTTTCAAAAAACTCTGGTTAGCATAAGTAATCGTGGCTTTGAGGGTGGTGGTGGAGATGAGGCTGGTATCATTTGGGAAGTTTATTTCCCGTTCAGTGATAGGCAAATTCTTGCGCATGCGGACCTCCAAGGACCAATACTAACCCGGTCCGTATCGGGAACGGGTCTACCACTCAGCAACTAACGTGTCCCAGCAAGAATGGACCGCTAATGATAGTACGCTGGCTTTGTCCGGCCCATGCTTTCATAGCTGGGGGATCAGTAATTCCTGCCAGAAAATTTCTTATTCTCTAATTCTTGTTCGATCTCCGTTCCCTGTGTAAAATTACGCCCTTTCGACCTTTCAAGGCCTTCGCCCGTCTTTGGGGGAGATGGCAGGAGATTCGCACATGTACGCGGTAATTGTGACCGGCGGCAAGCAGTACCGGGTGAGCGAAGGGGATACCCTGCGCGTGGAAACCCTTGATGTAGAGGAAGGTGGAACTGTTGCCTTGGATAAGGTACTGATGGTTGCCGACGGTGAGCAGATTACCATCGGGACTCCCTATGTATCTGGTGGGTCAGTGACGGCCACCGTGCAAGGGCATGGGCGGGGTGAAAAAATTCGCATCGTTAAATTTCGACGCCGTAAGCATTACCAGAAGATCACCGGTCACCGTCAGAACTATACGGAACTAAAGATTACTGGTATCGCTATTGCCTGATGGCATAGTTCTGGTTTGGAGATAAGCAATGGCACACAAAAAAGCCGGCGGTAGTACCCGTAATGGTCGCGACTCCCACGCCCAACGCTTGGGTATCAAACGCTTTGGTGGTCAGTTGGTTAACGCGGGCAGCATCTTAGTCCGTCAGCGGGGAACTCACTTCCATCCAGGAACTAATGTGGGTATCGG
>CAWUNB010000228.1:0-3613 GCA_963923745.1 uncultured Thiotrichales bacterium | reverse complement strand
ACCTACGACCTTCGGGTTATGAGCCCGACGAGCTGCCAGACTGCTCCACCCCGCATCGGAGAAGCGACAATAGTACCTATTCGTGTGCGAAATTGTCAACATTTTTCTTTAGCTAGGGTCGGTAAAAATACTTCCGTAACTAACAGCGGCTTTCCACCCAACCAAAACAATGAGCGGCGTCCCCATAATACGTTTGGCTGATCAGTAAGATGGGCGCTAGCAGACTGGTAGAGACGATGACGATGATACAAGCTGGCTAGTTCTAATTGGCCCCGCCGCACCGTTGGATCGGCAAATAACACTGCGCCTAATGGGCGATTACCAAGCTTCATCAAGTAACCCGCAGGACCCTGTAATGTGGGGACGGGAATAACGGTACGCGCATAGACCCAAGGTTGGTTGTTGCAACGGAGTTGGACTTCCCGTAACCAAACTCGGCTATGGCGTTTCACAGCCAAAGCCGTTATTTCCTCGCCATCAGCCCGTCCCCAGATCTCCCGTTGAATAGCGACGGTTATTGTTCCAGGACAAACCCCCATTAAACGACGAGTCAAAGAGCCCCGTTCAAGTAACCAGGGGACAACCCAAAAAGGGGCATGGGGACGTAACTGAGAGAGTTGCTTATGCCAGCGAGGAGCGGTCAAAGGGATTATCACAGTGGATTAGTCTTTAATTCAGTAATTCAGTCTTTCGTGGTCTGACGTCTTGGATTAGGTAAACTGTACCCATCCCCGCTGCGACTAGGCCCCATGATATGACCTTGGCAGATCGCGTTCACACCCTTGGCCAGGCACTGCGCCGCCGCTACGGCGAGAGAATACACAAAATTGCCATCAACGCTGGCTTCACCTGCCCCAACCGTGACGGTAGTCAGGGCCGGGGGGGATGTACTTTTTGCAACAACGCCTCGTTCAACCCTAATCCCCATCATTTCCCTAGCGTGGCAGAGCAAATCGCAGCAGGCCGAGCGGTTATTGTGCGACGGACTCGAGCACGACGCTACCTGGCCTATTTCCAGGCCTATACCAACACCTATGCTGCCGTAGAAACTCTTCGGACCCTTTATGACGAAGCATTAGCAGAACCGGATGTAATCGGACTTTCGGTGGGGACCCGCCCAGATTGCGTTCCTCCAGCGGTGCTGGATTTGTTATGCCGCTATCGAGATGAAGGTCGGGAAATTTGGTTGGAATTGGGGTTGCAGTCTGCTTTTGATGCCACCCTGGACCGGGTTAACCGAGGCCATGGTTTTGCCGCCTATCGCCAAGCGGTCACAGCGGCAAGAGCTAGAGGGTTGCAAGTATGTACCCACCTCATTCTAGGACTTCCCGGCGAAACGCCCACTCATTACCGGCTTACCCTAGAGCGGGTACTGGAGCTGGGAACCGATGGATTAAAATTTCATCCCCTCCATGTAGTGAAAGGTACCTTGCTCGCCAATGAATGGCGCCACGGTTACTACCGCCCCATGTCGTTGTCTGATTACCTAGTAGCTGCTGCAGATTTAGTAGAACGGACTCCGCCAGAGATAGTGTTTCATCGTTTGACCGGTACCGCTGAAGCCAATTTATTATTAGCCCCCCAGTGGTGTAGCAAAAAGTGGTTAGTACTTAACGGCATTGAGGCTGAACTGACTCGTCGAGGGAGTTACCAGGGTAGCCAGATTGGCGCTCCTTGGCTTTCCACCGCCATTGCTCATGTTAGTTAGCGAAAATATCACAACAGATCGAGCTGATTTCTCCATTCCAGTTGGAATCGCCCTCACTACAATTAGCAGATGACTAGGTCATCCCCGTCCCTTTGTTTGGAGACTTCCCATGCAGTTGGTTTGCCCCGCCGGCAATTTGCCTTCCCTGAAAGCGGCCGTGGACAACGGCGCTGATGCTGTCTACATGGGTTTCCGCGATGACACCAACGCTCGCCATTTTGCCGGTCTCAATTTTGATAACCGAACAGCAACGGAAGGGCTGCGCTACGCCCATGCCCGGGGACGTAAGCTCTATGTGGCCATCAATACCTATCCTCAGCCAGCCGGCCTGTCCCGCTGGCAAGAAGCCGTAGATCGGGCCGCTGACTTGGGGGCTGATGCCATCATCTTGGCGGACATTGGTTTGCTGGATTACGCCACCCAGCGCCATCCCCAGCTCGCTCGCCACCTATCGGTTCAAGCATCCTCGACCAGCTATGAGTCCATCCGTTTCTACCACCAAAATTTTGGGATCCGCCGGGTAGTGTTGCCCCGGGTGCTGTCAGCCAGCCAAGTGGGCCAAGTGATCGCCGGCTCACCGGTACCGGTGGAGATCTTCGGTTTCGGTAGCCTGTGTGTGATGGTGGAAGGGCGGTGCATTCTCTCTTCCTATGCGACAGGGCAGTCTCCCAATACTTTTGGTGCTTGTTCCCCCGCCAGTGCCGTTCGTTGGGAAGAAACCCCAGAAGGACGGACCACTCGCTTAGGGGGAGTACTCATCGATCGCTACGAACCGGGAGAACCGGCTGGCTATCCCACGTTGTGTAAGGGGCGTTTTGTGGTGGGTGAAAGTACTTACTACGCCCTAGAAGAGCCCACTAGCCTTAATACGCTGGAGCTTTTGCCCAAATTACAAAGTTTAGGCGTGGAAGCTATCAAAATTGAGGGGCGTCAGCGCAGTCCAGCCTACGTAGCTCAGGTCACTCGGGTGTGGCGAGCGGCGTTGGATGCTTGCCGGCGGGACCCAGATCATTTCACCGCAAACCCGGCTTGGATGGCAGAACTGTCAAAGGTTAGCGAGGGGTCCCAGACGACTCTAGGGGCCTACCACCGTCCCTGGCAGTAGCAGATTAAAACGTTAGCACCCCTTGAATCCAGAGCCGAGGAGAGGTCCCTCGACCATCGCTGTCGTTGCCGGCTGGATCGTGAGCAGGATTGTTGCTAATTCGGGAAGCCAGAACAGTAGTTACTTGGCTTCCCGGGATTGGTACCCAGGCCACAGACGCTCCTACCCCCGTCAATCCGTAGCGATTAGGTGTATTGGGGGCAAGGGCATTCCAACCAGACCACACCTCCCGATGTAGAGTCACCTCTCCATGGTCTGCGAACAGGGACATTCGCCAGTCTTGGGAAAGTTCTTGCCGCCATTCCAAACTGGTGAGCCAGCCGTTGTCTCCGTTTGCTTCCCCTACAGGATATGCCCTGACTCCTTGAGACCCTCCGAGGGAAAATTTTTCCGAAGAATCTAAGTTTTTCCCCGCCCATTGGCCTGAGAAACCTGCATAGATGGCAGCGCCGGAGGTTATCCGCACTAAGTGGCTTCCCTGAGCGGATAATTTATCGAACGTCCCTTGAGTCCTTGCGGTTTCTTCGTCTTGAGTTAGATCAGGAACCCAGCCCCCTAGATCCAGATTTCCTGACGTCCACTGTATTCCATAGTTGGTATAGGTTCCTTGGTCAGTTGTGCTACTAAAATCTCCAGCTAATCCAAGGGTTAGCGAACGACTCTTTCTGTCACTGGTTATAACTCCCAGTGATTGATTGGTAAAACTGCGACCTGCCAAATTAGCTGACACCGTTAAATTTTTCAGCCGAGAGCGCAGCAAAGGGCTGTCTCTTATACACATCTCCGAGCCCACGAGACCA
>CAWUNB010000227.1:0-3613 GCA_963923745.1 uncultured Thiotrichales bacterium | reverse complement strand
ACAAGGAGTATCGTTGGCAGCGTCAGATGTGTATAAGAGACAGTTAACCAATAGATTATTTGGGGCAACGTTTGAGTTAATTCATTGCCTCTGGACTAGAAAAATGGCACGGGGCTGCTTATTCTTGGGGGGCGGTGAGATGGTGAGCTGATTATGTACAAACATCTGTTCCGTCATTTAACCCTCCGCTTGGTCATGTAATTTTTCACTTTAGCCGTACGGAAGTTCTACTTTTTGGAGAAGAAATATGGCACACGTTGTTATCCTCGGTGCAGGTACAGGGGGCATGCCTGCAGCCTATGAAATGAAGGCAATATTAGGTAACGGCCATAAAGTGACAATGGTATCAAATACCGAAACTTTTCATTTTGTGCCGTCTAATCCTTGGGTTGCTGTCGGTTGGCGTACCCGCAAAGATACCTCATTTCCTATTGCCCCCTATCTGACCAAGAAAGGTATAGATTTTATTCCTGTTGCAGCTGAAGAACTTAAACCTGCGGAAAATCAATTAATATTGGCCGATGGGCGAGTATTACAATATGATTATCTCATTATCAGCACCGGCCCTTCATTGGCTTTTCATGAAATAGAAGGAGCAGGTCCCGGCGGTCATACTCACTCGGTCTGCACCCTCGATCATGCTGAAAAGGCGTATCAGGATTGGCAAAATTTTGTCAAAACTCCAGGTCCAATAGTTGTAGGAGCTTTCCAGGGTGCCTCTTGTTTTGGTCCCGCGTATGAATTTGCCATGATCATGGATACAGATCTGCGGCGGCGGCGTATTCGCAGCCAAGTGCCCATGACATTTATTACTTCTGAGCCTTATATTGGCCACCTGGGATTGGGAGGAGTAGGTGACTCAAAAGGAATGCTGGAATCTGATTTACGAGAGCATGATATTAAGTGGATCACTAATGCCAAGGTGACTCGGGTAGAAGCTGGCAAAATGTATGTGGATGAAGTGGATAGTTTAGGGAAATTATATCGCCAGCATGAGGTGCCTTTTAGCTTCTCCATGATGTTACCTCCGTTTAAAGGGGTTGACGTTGTTGCTAAGGTGGGAGACAGCTTATGTAATCCCCGGGGATTTGTGAAAATTGACAAGTGGCAGCGTAATCCCACTTACCAAAATATCTACGCTGTCGGTGTTTGTGTTGCGATTCCGCCGGTAGAGGCAACTCCGGTTCCCACCGGTACCCCAAAGACTGGTTATATGATCGAGTCTATGGTCACTGCCACAGTTCACAATATTATGGCGGCTATTGAAAATCGCGCTCCTGATACGGAGGCGACCTGGAATGCTATTTGTTTAGCTGATATGGGTGATACAGGGGCGGCTTTTGTTGCTATTCCCCAAATTCCTCCCCGCAATATGGTGTGGTTCAAGAAAGGTAAGTGGGTTCACTTGGCCAAAGTTGCTTTCGAGAAATACTTCATCGATAAGATGAAGAGAGGAACTTCTGAGCCCGTTTATGAGAAATATATGTTGAAGGCACTGGGTATTAATAAATTAAAGTAATACCAAGTGAGACTTAGTTAGCAATAGGGATAATATACTGGAAGCACTCACTTCCCCGACGACTTTACCGTCGTCGGGGTAAATCGTGGAAGGACGATTGGGTTATCGGTATGGTAGCGTATTCCCTGCCGCTACATTGGACAGCAATCCCATGGCCAATTCTTCCTCTACCACCGGTGCCAGCGAGCGCCTACCCCTGGCTTCCTTTACCGAGAAGGCGTACCTGGATTATTCCATGTACGTCATTCTGGATCGGGCGTTACCCCACCTAGAAGATGGCCTAAAACCGGTCCAGCGGCGCATTATTTACGCCATGGCGGAATTAGGTTTGTCCGCCACCGCTAAACATAAAAAATCCGCTCGCACTGTGGGGGACGTATTGGGGAAATACCATCCCCATGGAGACAGTGCCTGCTATGAAGCCATGGTATTGATGGCCCAACCCTTTGCTTTTCGCTATCCCTTGGTGGATGGTCAAGGTAATTGGGGATCCCCCGATGACCCTAAATCTTTTGCCGCCATGCGCTACACCGAGGCTCGATTGACTGGATTTGCCCAGTTACTGCTAGGCGAAGTAGACCAGGGCACGGTGGATTGGGTGGCCAATTTCGATGGCACGTTGGAAGAGCCGGCTCTATTGCCGGCCCGTTTGCCTCAGATATTGCTTAATGGCACTACTGGTATCGCGGTGGGTATGGCCACTGACATTCCCCCCCATAACTTGCGGGAAGTTGGGGCAGCGTGTGTGCATTTGTTAGATCACCCGAATGCCACGGTGGAAGATCTATGCCACCACCTGCCGGGACCAGATTACCCGACAGCAGCAGCCATTATCACGCCCCGGGAAGAATTGCTGCGAATCTACCGTACTGGTAATGGCTCCCTACGACTACGGGCCCGTTGGACTCGGGAAGAAGGGGATATTGTGATCACCGCCCTCCCCTATCAGGTGTCCTCAGCGCAGGTGCTAGAACAGATTGCCGCCCAAATGAACGGCAAGAAGCTGCCCATGGTGGAGGATTTACGAGATGAGTCAGATCATGAGGAGCCGGTGCGCTTGGTGGTAGTGCCCCGTTCTAATCGGGTGGATGCAGAAGAATTAATGGCCCACCTGTTTGCCACTACCGACTTAGAACGCTCCTACCGAGTCAATCTCAATTTGATTGGGCTAGATGGCCGTCCCCAGGTCAAAAATCTGCCCCAATTACTGCGGGAGTGGCTAACTTTCCGCACCGCTACCGTCCGCCGTCGTCTTAGTCATCGCCTAGGGCAAGTGGAGCACCGCTTAGAAGTCTTGGGTGGATTACTTATCGCCTTTCTTAATATTGATGAGGTCATCCGCATCCTCCGGACCGAGGATCGTCCTAAATCAGTGCTAATAGCCCGCTTTAAGTTGACTGATATTCAGGCTGAGGCCATTTTGGAACTGAAACTACGCCATCTGGCCAAGTTAGAAGAAATGCGGATTCGGGGTGAACAGGCAGAATTGGCGAAGGAGCAACAAACTCTACGTCGGACCCTGGAAGAAGAAAATCGACTCAAGGGGCTGATTAAAAAAGAAATTCAGGCAGATACGCAACGCTACGGTGATGATCGCCGTTCTCCCTTGGTAGCCACTGCAACACCGGCTAAAGCGCTGGAGGATACTGCCCTGGTGGCGGTGGAGCCCCTAACCGTTATTTTGTCAGCTCGGGGCTGGATACGGGCAGGTAAGGGACATGAACTGGATCCCATCAGTTTATCCTATAAGTCCGGTGACCAATTTTTAGCTGCCGCCCGGGGTCGGAGCAATCAGCTGGCTCTTTTCCTGGATAGTACTGGCCGCAGTTATGCCCTTCCGGCCCACACCCTACCATCCGCCCGAGGCCAAGGAGAGCCCTTATCAGGTCGTCTATCTCCACCGGATGGAGCAACATTTATCACCCTGCTTATGGGGGCTCCCGATGAGCAATGGCTGGTGGGGTGTGATGCTGGCTATGGTTTTTTACTGACCCTGGATGATTTAGCAGCTCGCAACCGAGCCGGTAAAGTGGTCATCACCCTCCCTCCCCAGGCCCAATTGCTTCCCCCTCTGTGGGTAACGGATATAACTTC